>JALHSV010000496.1 GCA_022865525.1 Thermodesulfovibrionales bacterium | reverse complement strand
CTGTGGCAGAGAGAGAACTCCCGGAGCTTATTGACCACTACAGGTTTCAGATGGACATATATAAAATCGCAGCAGAAAAGTTATTCGCTTTGCAGCCAAAGGGATATCTCCTCTTTACTCACATCCCGCTGTTAGTGGAGATATCAGATTGAAAGATATTTTCTTATTGTTTCTTCAGCTGTTTGAAAGGCAAATTCTTCAAAATATTTTATGATAGCTTCTTCATAAAAAGAGACTGAACCATCTGCTTCTAAATAATTCTTGCTCAGGACACATTCGAGCTGCTGGTCCCCTTCATTCCATGGCATATTGAGAATGGATTCTATTTCCAGGCCTGATTTCACATACCTGATAGGAAGGAACAGTTCTATGCCGAACTTCTTCAGGAATGACTGATAGGCATCTAAAGATGTCTTGATCTGGTTGACTTTCAGCTTTCCGTTATGGGATTCTCTCTCACCTCCGATTATTAGGCGACAATTCAGCTTTTTTGCAAGGGGAATGCGAACAGCATGAAAATAGAAATGGCATCCTACACAGTGAGAATAAAAACCGTATTTTTTTGTGAAATGTGTCGTGTACCTTCCGCACAACTTCCACCAGAATTTTGGAGAACCTATGACAACCGGATCAAATACCGTGATGTTGTCCTTTTGTAATCTGTCTTTCAGGATATATATCTTTTCAAAGGTAATTGCCCAGTTCCCGTATTCGGTACCGGTATACGCTACGGTCGGCACAATCGCCCTGAGCCTCCGAAGTTCGCATGCACGGAGTACTGCCGCGATGCTGTCTCTCCCCGCAATCTCCGCTACAGCAAGATTTTCAGTCTTCCTCATCTCATGAATTGCTGACGGCGGCAGCATCCATTCAGGGAAATCTGTGATAAGATCCGGCTTATAGGCAAGTATCTCAAGAAGTCTGTTATCCATAATCTTTTATAATTTCAAAGGTCTGTAATGACCAGGATAATACGGCTGATCAACTGCTGTATCCATAAGACCCTGCATTTTTGCCCGGTCAAGAAAATTAAGGATCATATACATCAATTCCTTTCCCTTTATGATACTGAGTGATCCTTTGGCACAGGCTATTTCATTGAAATGTCCAACCTCGTCCCTTCTTACATACTTTCCAACCATGGTGAGAGGTACCGTTTCACCTGTATGTATCATACTGCCGGAACTTGCTGTTGAATGGTCTGCACTAACAACAAGTAATATTTCACTGTCAGGTATTATTTCATTGACAGCAAAAGACATAGCACGATCAACGGCTTCAATCACTTCTTTCTTATACCAGGGGTTTTTTGTATGGCCTGCTTCATCAGGCATCTTTGTATGGACATGGATAAAATCATAATCGCGTGCATCCTTTGCATAACGTAAGCGGTATTTCAGATCTTCCTCTATATTTCCCGTGTCTTTGACTTTTATTACATCCATTCCAAGCTCTGTGCAGAGTCCCCAATAAATTGCACCTGAAGAGATCGACAAACCTCGTAATCCCCATTTCTCATTGAAAGATGTCAATTGATTATGTTTCCCTGCTCTTTGAGTAACAAGTGCATTTACCGGCTGGAGATTACATGATATGCGATTCCTGTTTACCGGGTGCTCCGAAAGTCTCTGATGGCACCAGATAAGATATTTATTAACTGCATCGGCAGTTTCCCTTGAAGATAAAGAAATGTTTTTCTGGAGTTTCGGCACGACTTCAAGAACCGGCTTACCCTCATAGATAGGATCTGAATCAGTTATCTTATCCGAAACCTCTCCTTCTAAAATAATAAAACCGTCAATGCCTTTCGAGGGGTTAAGCCGAATTTTGATTCCATGTGCTTCGAAGGTTTCTACCTCTTTCTGGAGCGCTACTGATTCCTCGTGTGAAATTTCGGGTCTGCCCCAAGTGAGAAAAAGATTGCCGGCCCTGTTTTCAACGCAGCACAGATGACACAGTGCAGCCACATGATTGTCTTCTAAGGCTATCCCCTTCCCTTTTGCCTCAATATAGCCTCTTCCGGGAAAATCTTCCAATTCATACCCAAAAATAATAAAGTGAGCTGTCTCGCTTGACACAGGGATACCCTGCATCAGAGTATGATATATTCCGTTCATACCTAAAGAAGCGAGTTGATCTAAATGAGGCGTGTATGCAGCATAAAGGGGTGTTTTCCCAACAAAACACTCGTGCCCTCTGTCTCCAATGCCATCCAGAATCACTAAAATGCATCGCATATATTTTTATACCATATCATATATCAATTAGACTAATAGATAATCATTATGAATCATGAATTTTCCATGGACAATAGTTATTTGACAACAAAAATTTAAGCATAAATAATATAGCTATGAGGATTGACATGCACATTCATACCCGGTTTTCTCCCTGCAGCAAAATCCGGGTAAGGCAAATTCCAAGGAAAATACAGGAAGCCTGTATAGATGGCGTCTGTATTACCGATCATAATACCACTGCTTCACGTTCTTTACTGAAAGACATCTCTCATGTATCCGGGTTGAGTATTATCGTCGGGCTTGAATATGCAGCAGCCCAGGGTGATTTCCTCATTTTTGGCCCGGTAGAATATATTCCTGAGGGTATGGACGCTAAGACACTTGTCAAATGGGTAAAAAAGGAAGGCGGTGTAGCCATTCCTGCTCATCCATTCCGCAGAAGCAGGCCCGCAGATCCCCGGATTCTCCCTTTTTTTGATATCATCGAGGTGTTGAACGGCAGAAACCAAACCTATGAGAATGACCTCTGCATGCAATGGATTGAAACCAACGGGAACAACAAAAAATGCATTGGTGGAAGTGATGCACATACGCTTGATGAAATAGGCCGGATAGTTACCGTATTTGATAAGGATATTTACACTTCTGACGACCTTATTCGTGAACTTCGGGAGGGGGACTACACAGTTCAACAGAGATATTAG
>JALHSV010000495.1 GCA_022865525.1 Thermodesulfovibrionales bacterium | reverse complement strand
TTCAGGTTGAAGAAAAAAATGTAAATTATTTTTTGTGCCCTTAGGTGCAGGGCTTGCAGGAGTTGGGCTTCTGAGAAGAAGATTTAAGAATTAATTATTGTCATAAGAGAGGCAGAGGAACCTTTCACCAAAGGACAACTTCTCTGCCTCTTTCGTTTTCATCAACACAAACTTTCTTTCCATAATCGTCAATTTTTTCGCACTGCTGATCCTGTTTCTTTGCAGGGTATGCCGTGTAAAACGTATGACTTGCTGGTTAAAGTCCAGCCGTGGGAATTCGGTAGTTCACCCACGTAGCTTGAAGGAGGTGTAAAGGGTAACCTGAGACACTAAGTTTCTTGACAAAGGCTCCGAAAGGGAGCTGAGCGATCCTGCGGGTCGTAGCGCGAGCGAACTCGGATGTAGCCTCGATAAAACGGAATGGAGTTGTCGACCCTGTCCTACAAAGGGGAAGACCGAAGCATCTATCCTAACCATAACTATCGCAACCGATAGATGGACTTCCGGGGTAACAGGGGCGACACGCAGGGGAAGCCATACGATAATGAACACGGGAGGGCCGTACCGATGCCTTCAGGGGGCAACCAGTGAATATAAGGCAACGAAATTTCACCGGGTCGGTGCGGGAGTCGGAGTTGCCCATACTACCGTTAGCATCTCAAAGACAGCATAACTTTGAGAGAGGGAAGGGGCAATGCCTTTATCACGTTTCTGAAGAAGAGAAGGAAAGGAGATTGCGTAATGCTGGAAACTCCGGAAAAAATCCGGGAACTTCAGAGGAAACTATACCAGAAGGCCAAGCAGGAAAAGGAGTACCGATTCTATCTCCTCTACGACAAGATTTACAGGTTGGATATCCTGACCCACGCCTATAATCTTGTCAGAGCGAACAAGGGGGCGCCGGGAGTAGACGGCGAAACCTTTGAACGCATAGAGGACAAGGAAAGAGGAGTTGAGGAATATCTTAAGGCAATCGTCGGTGAACTGAAGCGGAAAGAGTATAAGCCTCAACCTGTACGAAGGGTATATATCCCTAAGACAAGTGGAGGCAAACGGCCGCTTGGGATTCCGACGATCAGAGACAGGGTAGTGCAGATGGCCGTGAAGATAATAGTCGAGCCCATATTTGAAGCCGACTTTCAAGACAATTCGTACGGATTCAGGCCGAAGCGGAATGCCCATCAGGCGGTGGGCGATGTGAAAGCGCATCTCCTTCAGGGCAAAATGGATGTTATCGATGCCGATATCTCCAAGTATTTTGACACCATTCCTCACGATAAACTGATGCGACTGGTAGCAAAGCGCATCGTGGACAAGAACATACTGAGGTTGATTAAGATGTGGTTAGAAGCGCCAGTTGTGGAAGAACGTGAAGATGGGAAGAAGGAATACAAGGGTAATGACAAGGAGACGCCGCAAGGCGGAGTAATCTCTCCGCTTCTGGCCAACATCTACCTGAACGTTCTGGACACCTTATGGAAAGTCAAGAAAGTACAGGAAAGATTAGGCGCACGCCTCGTCCGCTATGCGGACGATGTTGTCATTCTATGCGATGGCACCTCCGAACGGATACTCAAGGGACTGAAAGCAGTGCTTAGTGACCTCGGGCTGATCCTGAATGAAGCAAAGACGAGAGTCGTCGATACACGACGGGAAAGCTTTGACTTTTTGGGATTCCGCATAGTAATGCGGAATGGACGGAAGAGTGGTTGCCTATTTCCTTTCACTGAACCTCCAAGAAGGCGATGAAGCATATCCGGTCAGAGATCAGGCAGTTGACCACTGAGCGATATAGTGCAACGCCGACCGAGGCGGTAATCCGGAGAGTGAATGAAGTCGTCAGAGGATGGGTGGGTTACTTCTACTACGGCAACTGTACCTCAGCAATGTCTGCTTTGAGATATTACCTGGGCTATAGGATGCGTATTTATATACGCCGGAAACATCATCATCACAGCCTTGGCTATAAGGCGTTTCCGGATAAATACTATTATGAAGCCTTGGGCCTATACAAAGTGCCAACGACTGCCCCATGGACTCAATCTGCGAAAGCCTCCGGAAGAAGATAATTGGAAAGCCGTATTCGGGAAAACCGAACGTACGGTTTGATGAGGGGGAACTGGAGATAGAGCCGACCGGCCACTACGCCAGTTCTCTACTCTACTGGCAGTGAGAAAAGGACATGTTTCTTCCGGGGCGAAACATTGAGAATCCCTTGGAAGTTGCAACTGGTAAGCTTCCGTAAATGTTCAATGACCCAGTTAGTTTCGGCTATATGGTCCTTCATGTGGGCATGGAGTGCCTTTTACGATTACAGGACATTGAACCAAAGAAATGCACGGCAGGGGGAAATGACATACCCAGAGAATGAGGTCCGGTCTTTTATCAAAAGGAATGCCCCTGCTTATTCTCTTGATTATTTTTTGATGCAGATGGATACAATCTGTCGCTAATACCTGTTTCTCTGTGTGAAGACTTTCTTCGTGCTTCATATCATTATTCTATAATTTTCAACTTTAACATTTCATCCCGCTGAGAATAATCCGCTGATCCTCATTCGCTTCCGTCTGCAAGAAGCCTTACTGAAATCTTTATGGAGTTCATCTGTTATAATGGGACAGACTACGTACTATAATTGTTAGCTTCTATTTCTCAAGGCTACCAAATGGGTACTCTGAATAATATTTTCAGTCTTGTTATTGGAATTAACCTTATGTTGGTTGGGTTGGTTGCATTCATCTCCGGCATTGTATCCTTGGCAAAGAAAGACGAGTCCGTAAAGAAACTAACTTCCATCGCTTATATTATTGCTGGCATTGCAGGTATTTACTTTGGAGTTGTTTTATCGAGAAGCTCTTTCAATATGTAACGATAGAAACATGCACCCTGACGAAAGCCGCATATATTCTCTGTGTGTTCTGAAAATTATTATAATGTATCCATGTCATGCTAAGATATGGTGAGGATGAAAAAGGAAGACTCCATAAAGATCAAGACACTTCTCCATAAAGATGTCAGCACGACTATTACTATCGACGGCAATAAATATCTTATCCTCACAGATGATCTTGCACCGAAGAACCAGCGCATCTCAACGAAGGTATATCTCGGTGGCAAGATATTGTTCACAAGAGATTTAGACCTGAAAGAGTTCACGGGTGCCCCTGCCGCAGGGAAAAAATTATTGGGTCTCATACACCGGCAACATGAAATGATCATCGAAATCCTCAGGGAAGAGAGCCTGAAAAAAGCTAAGACACCTTCAGATTATCTTGATGAGGTAAAAATCCTGCTTCAGAAAAAGAATAACAGGCGTGCTCTCGATCTTCTCAACGCTGCCCTTTTGGAATATCCTGATGAACCTTTTCTCCTTTCTTACTACGGCTGCCTTGAAGCAGTTATCAATAAAAACCTTGCTTACGGCATAGACACCTGCAAGCAGGCATTGGATATGCTTAACGACCGGTCACCGGTGAGCAAGGAAATTTTTTTTCCGACCTTCTACCTGAACCTTGGGCGGGCATATATCGCTGCCGGAAAGAAACAAGATGCAATCGAGGCTTTTCAAAAAGGGCTCTCATATGACGAAGAAAATAAAGACCTTTTGTGGGAAGCGCGAAAACTCGGTATGCGAAAAAACCCCGTTATTCCCTATCTGAAGAGAACAAATCCCATCAATAAATATATCGGCATGATCCTTCATAAATTAGGGAAAAGCACCTAACCTGCCTTATTCATAAATTTTCTATATGCCGGCAGATATTGTATTTTTGCTCATTCCCGTATGCACTTCTTATGATTACTCGAAGCTCACAAATCTCGTCGGGTCTATTTTCCTCGCAACCTTTGACGGCAGATATCCTGCGAATACCGTGGTCAGGAAGACAATAATGAGAATGGTAACAAGAATAATCAAGGGGATCCTGAAATGTATCTCCCACCCGAAGGAGATTTTGTTGACCACCTGGATCAGGATCATGCTCATCAGGGATCCAAGGAGTGTACCAAGGATAATTCCTGAGATTCCTATGATTCCTGCAGAGAGCATGAGCGTCTGCTGTATCTGTTTCCAGCTTCCACCCAAGTACCGGATAATGCTGATTTCTCTTCTCCGTTCAATCACAAGCGATAGGAGTGCGGTAATCACCCCGATCAGAGACACCATGATCGAAATGAACTCAATTGCATAGGTAATCGCGAAGCTTGTATTGAAGATATCCATTACCTTATCTTTCAATTCCCGGTTGTTCCAGATCTCGAGAGAATATTCAGGCAGCAGTCTCTCTTTCAGCCTGGGGATAAACTGATTTAGAGCCGTATCTCTGCTCACATAAACACTTATCTGCGTCGTATCATCAAGCCCCCAGTATCTGTGTAACCATTTCCGGTCAATATAGACAAAACCTGAGGTTGTCGAGTAGCTCGAGGAGACGTCATTGATTCTGAATGCCACGTTACCTGCCGGCGATTTTAATGCGATCGTATCATTTTTCTTGAGACCGTATTGTATGCTCAGGTATTCAGAGATGCCTGCAACCTGTTCATCCCCCTCCATCTCTTTCAGGATTTCCTCGTATTCCCTGTCAGCATACATCCTGTTTATATATTTTCTCTTGACCTGAATATCCGCAAAACCTGCTATAACTTTTTTCCCGTGCAGATCAAGGTGCAGCCCGCGGAATCTGTCGACTCCTTCGACCTCGGGAAAGCTCTCCACGATCCTGACCACTTCCTCAGACATCGGATAAAAACAGTAATTTGCCCTGCAGGATGCAGGTTTGATATAGATGTCGGCTGTTATGTTTTTGTTTATCCATGCCTGAAGGGATCCTCTCAGGGAGAATATCAGTATCAGGAGTGCAATAATCAGAGCGCTGCTGATGGCTACACTCATGAGGGCAACAGAAAACCTGTATGTGCTCCCTCTCATATCACCTAAGGTGATGTTTCCCATTGACCGGAACAGGCGTTTTGCAGGCCGTTCAAAAAACCTGAGCATAAGACTCAGATAGAACGGAGAGATGAGCGTAAAACCCCCGATGATAAAGAGGATACCGATATAGGCGAGAAGGGGAAATGCAAAAGGAGTATTCCGGTAATCCAGATACGATATGATCAGGCCGGAGAAGATGCAGAGAATGCCCGCAACGGAAACTGATTTCTGGTATCGCCTGTATCTGCCTTCAAATGAACCTTCCCGTGAAGTCTCATGAGGCCTGATTTTCGAGGCTTCATATGCAGGAACGATCGATGCGATGAGTTATACAAACATGCCCAGCACGAGTGCCATGATGG
>JALHSV010000064.1 GCA_022865525.1 Thermodesulfovibrionales bacterium | reverse complement strand
GTATCCCCTTTGGTTACCCCGAGGCTTTTCAGCACTCCGGCGAAGCGGGATACCGTATCAAGGAGTTCACGGTAGGTAAATTTTTGAATTGTTTTTGTTACCGGGCTGTCATAGATGAGCGCTGTCTGGTCTGCTCTCCCGCTTTCTACATGCCTGTCAAGGGCATTGTAACAGGTATTGAGCTCGCCACCGGTGAACCACCGGTAAAACGGAGGGTTTGAAGCATCAAGTACCTTGTCCCACTTTTTATGCCACGTGATGGCTTCAGCAGCCTGTCCCCAGAAACCTTCAGGGTCCTCTATGCTTTTCCGGAATCCCTCATCGAACTTGCCCATCAGATGCCTCCTCAAGAGTTTCAAAAGTCAATTATCTTAGCATAAATACAGCATCTTATTGCGTTTAAGCCCGAATCATTCTGAGTGGCTCCATGGTGATGTGATACAATTAGACCATGGGCATACCTTCACGGATTCTTGGCAGAACAGGGGTTAAAGTGACCAGCATCGGACTCGGCGGTGAAGGAATCCTGAGGACCTTTAACCATGACCGGGATGCATATGCACTGATCAACAGGGCTATAGACCTGGGCATCAATTATTTCGAATCAGCCAGGGCATATGCAGGGAGCGAGTCTTATTACGGCATGTCATTGAAAGAGCGGAGAAAAGATATCTTCCTGACGAGCAAATCCCATGCAAGGGACAAAAGGGGCGCGTTGGCACATCTGCATGAGACGCTTGAAAATATGCATACGGATCATCTGGACCTCTGGCAGGTACACGATATGAGGACAGAAGAAGAGATACGACAGGTTTCCGGCCCGGGCGGGGCGTTAGAAGCGTTTGCAGATGCCAAAGAAAAAGGGCTGACGCGTTTTATTGGAGTGACCGGCCACCATGATCCTTCGATATTGAGAAAATGTATTGAGCTGGCAGATTTCGATACAGTGCTGATGCCTGTGAATCCTGCAGAGATGCACTACAAGAGTTTTATCGAAACAGTCCTCCCTGTTGCAGAGAAGAAAAAAATGGGGATCATTGGCATGAAGGTATACTTCAGGGGCTTTGCTGCGCAAATACCCTGGTATAAAACCATGGAGCTTTTCCTCCATTTTGCGCTCTCACACCCCGTAACTACTGCCGTTATAGGCTGTGACAGCATTCAACAGCTTGAAGAGAATGTAAAATTCGCCTCACAGTTCACCCCGATGCCTGAAGAGAAAATGCAACAACTCTCCCGGGACATCAGGCCATTCGCCCGCCAGCTCATGTATTACAAGCCGTAGCGTCTATTCAAGCAGCTCCGGGTTTGGGAAGTTTTATAAGAAGTTGAGGTATAATATCTGGAACCCCGCGTGCCCCCTTAGCTCAGTAGGATAGAGCACAGGTTTCCTAAACCTGGTGCCGCAGGTTCGATTCCTGCAGGGGGTACCATAATCCTTTTTTTGATAGACCATTGGTTTCCTTAATCCCGAAGGCGTTCGGGATTCAATTCCTGCAGGGGGTACCATATTTTATAAGATTCGGGCTGCCCTTACACCTCCAGGAGATATAAGTGCAAGCTCTGTCTCGTAAGCTCTTGACGGGTACTGACTAATGTGTTACGTTGTCTTACAAGAAGGAGGGTGCGTTCTCACATGCGAGGGACAATTACCATCGGCTTCCGGAGAACCTTGCGCGGGAACTCGAAATAGTAGTGAAGGCGGAAAAGACCTCCAGAAGCGATATTGTCAGGGATGCTGTCGCCCGATACCTTGCAGTCAGGCGATTCCGGCAATTGCGGAAAAAAGTTCTTCCCTTTGCTGAGGCACAGGGGTTGTTGACAGACGAGGATATCTTCAAAGCTGTATCGCGGAAGAAGGGTTAGTTGGATGCATGCATTGTCTTGCTTTGTGTTATAATGTGTTACAGGAGGTATAAACAATGAGCACAACATTGACAATAAGGCTTGATGAGCAGACAAAAGAGAGGCTTGACCGCCTTGCAGAATCTGTCGCTCGTTCGAAATCGTATCTTG
>JALHSV010000494.1 GCA_022865525.1 Thermodesulfovibrionales bacterium | reverse complement strand
GGATTTTCTGAATATGTGGTGTTCGTCTGCAGCTGGCTCTTGTTTAAAGTGGCACACCCGCTGTGAGTGAGCAGAAAGATGATAGCCATGACTAAGGCTAATGTTTTTTTGTTCATTTGCTTTTACCTTATAGCAAGACGGTGGTAAGAGTCAAAGTGGATTTTTATCAGTTCCCTTGCAGAAATACACCAGAGAAATTAAGATGAGAAATACGCCTGCCATGAAGAGAACACCTTGATGTGTTCGGATTACTACACAATAATCCCTCTGACTCACAAAGAATTATTGTGCTCTATGCTGATTCTATTATGAATTTTTTTGAGCAGGGAGTTTCAGCTTCACAACCTTGCCTTTTCCTCCAAGAGGTCCGAGCTCCTTTCCATCAAATATCACCTTCAGTCCCTCAGCATTACCGATTATAAGCGAAATAGTGCTTTTCGCTGTCCACCTTATCCGGTCTCCAGGCTTCAGGATCATCTCCTTCGACTCCTTATCATCTATCGTCGCTGACAACCAGGTCGAATCCCTGGCAATAAGCTCGATGGTATGCGGCACAGACTGTGTCGTTGCTGCAGGAGAAACCTTCTTAACTTCCGGAGCAGGCGGAGGCAGTGCCTCTTGAGTTTTTGTGGCAGGAGGAAGAATCTCTTTTTTGGTTTCTATTGCCTGAGGAATAATCTTTTGTTTTTCCGGGGTATATACGAACATGAAAGATACCGTCGCCGCTATCAGGAAAAGAACCGGTATCAATATATGCCACAGTTTCAGCTTTTTCTTCTTTGGGATTTCTTCCCGGTATTCCGCTTTATGTTCTTCTCTCGATACCTTCTGCTCTTCATCAAGGTGTTTTTCCGGAAGTACAATGTTTTCATACTCAGTTGCGTAAGGAAGTTCTTTCGTTGATTCTGCTTCTACCTGCTCTTCCATGCCAGGAACCTGAGGCCCGGTTGCCCCGGGCAGCTCCTTGCGAAGCTCTTGCAGCAGCACCTTTATTTCCTCGACAAGATTCAGCAACTGACGATTGACAGCCTCTCCCGACGCAGCTTCGCTATTCGCTCCCATGCCTCCCGCATACTCTTCCTGAAGAACGGGCGTACCTGATTCATTGGCGTCCATCTGTAGTTGTTCAGTCATCTCCTTATTCAGATCGTCACTTCTATCAGGTGTTACCTCTGGCTCCTGGGTGTCTGCAATAACCTGTAAAAACGTCTTAAGGTTTTCCTTGTCTTCCTCTGAACACTCGACAATTTCTATCGCAATATCATAGCGTTCCGGGTCAATGTCTATTGCCCTGCATGAAACGGTCCTCCCTAACAAGCTGATTGACTCATCTTCCGTCAGGGATATTGTCATCTGTACTGTCTCGTTCAAGCTTACGGCCTGTTCACTTTCTATCAGCATTCCACCCAGGCTGAGCACCTTAACCTTATAACATGTCTGCAAATTTAGGATGTTTTTATCCGATGAATCGATTTTGAACCTGGCATGCAATCTCGTGCCGCTCAATATGCATCCAGTATCTATTTTGACCTCATCGATTTTATGATTATTTATAAATTGAGCGATTTCGTCTGTTCCCACGGTTGACACATTCCTGAACTCCATGCCAACCAGATAAAGCGGGATGATATTGCCAGCTGAGTCGGTCTTTGATTCGCTCAGAGTAGCCCTTACAACCTCAGCCTTTACTTTGATAACCTTGTCTTTATCATAAAGATTAAGGAAATATTCTCTGCCAACTCTTAGTTGCCTGTCTGTTTTTAAAGCAATACCACTCACGCTTATGTCAATCAGATGCACTGACTTTGAAAAAAACATTTCTCCGCTCACGTCAGCGTTATGAACTTTGAATCGTGTATGCCGCCTTCTTTCCTGTATTTGCTCCTGCTGTTCGATTTCAGTCATTGCTTCTTCCTGTGATTCCTGTTTCACATCATCAGGCTTTGTAGCCTCAGGCTCAGTGTTTACGTGAGTAAGTTCAGGTGTTTGTTCTTGCACATCGCTGTCATCCCGAGAGATATTATTATCTGGTTCAAGGTATGCTTTTACGGAGGATGGGATTTCTTCATTCATCTGTGCGGCAGCGTCCTCGTACTGTTCCTCAACCGTGTAGTCTAAAAGTGTGGGAGGTTCATCAGAT
>JALHSV010000493.1 GCA_022865525.1 Thermodesulfovibrionales bacterium | reverse complement strand
AGCTACGGTGAGACAAAATTGGGCAAGTAAGGAGTGCCCATAAAAGCGAGACGTAAAGCAGCGAGAGCCATCTGCCCGTTCTTGCGAGCCGTGGAAAGATAACTGCGAATCTGACAAAAGATTCCAGCGCCTTGTTCGGATCGAAAACAACCCGAGATTTTTTGTTTGACCTTCATCATACGCAAATCCCGCTCGGATTGATTGTTATCAAACGGAACTTTAAAATCGATCATGAAAGCCAGCACAGCTGCTTTATGTTCTTTGAGTCTCAACAAAAGATTGCGTGCCGGACTTTGTTTCAACCGTCCTCGTTGCCCAGGCTTTCGACTGATTGCATTTGGTGGCGGATTGGCTCGTAAGCCCTGTTGGATCAACTTGTCGTATTGGGCGAAATAGTCTGCTTTTTGTGTTTGGCTCAACTCGGTCCGGTTCTTTCTTTGAGCTTTCTCCACTTTTTTCTTGATCTTGAGCAGCAGAGCAATCAAAGGTTCTATCCATTTTTGCGGATAGCGTTCTTGCAAGAATAGCAAGACCCTCAAGTGATGAGCGTTGCATAAGGCGTGCAGGACATCATACTGAAAGTACGATGACAAGTCGTCGTGCACAACTCGCCCTTGGAAACGCGGCAAGATATTGATGGCGTCCATGGCTGCCTTCCCGCGTTTTTGGTGATAGGCGTAATAAGTCAGCAAACTTGTGCAAGTGGCATGGAGCCAATACAGTTTTCCGTCAATGCGCATGCCCGTCTCGTCATTGCCAATCACGACTTCCCATAAAGCCAAGTGTTCTTTAATAGCCTCGATGGCAGGTGTTACGATTTGTGCCGCTTCTGCACCTGCTGCATAAATTGTCCCCTCGGCTGGTCGATGACCGTAGAACTCTTCAAAAACATCGCATGTCCGTTTCAAGGGAATATGTTGTTCATGGTTCAAGTACGTCATTTGAGACTTCGCTTCCGTTCCGTATTGCACCGCTTGATTCACTTCTTTCGGAAATTCCGCTCGCGTCTCTTTCCCGCAACAAGAACAGCGCTTGACCTGCGCTTGATGTTCCGTCACTTCCATTCTCACTTTCGGCAGGTCAAATACCTGTCGCTTTTCAATCCGCTCTACTTTTTGCCGCTTCAAGGAATTCTGGCAATGAGCGCATTGGGCAACCTTGTACTTTTTGATATGGTCGGGCTTTTTGACCATCTCTAACTTGTGCCCTTCATGTCCTTTTTGTCCCCCGCTTTTCCTGCGACTACGTTTTCGTAAACTACGTGGCGCGGGTTTATCAAGCCCATCACTGGACGGCGGTTTCCCACTATTGCGGCTGTTTTTCGACAAGCGGTCTTCCACCTTTTGCAAGCGTTCGCTCAATTCCAAAAAAGTTTGCTCGAACAGCAAGATCACCGCTTCTACCCCTTGTTGGTATGCGGCGCGGATATCGGTTTCGCTTGCTATCGACTTTATCTCCATTACTGTTCTAAACACCAGTTCTCGCTTTTCGTCTCGTATTAGGCTGAGTAGTTACTAAATAAAAGGGTTTCATTGGGAATTGGCGTGGTATATCGCCGCATGTAAATCGGATACCGCATCGTACCCTTGCAGGGCACTTTGGCACACATTGGCAATCCGACTTACGCCATGCACCACATATATGGTGGCCGCTCACGACAAATCCCAAAGAGCCAAAAGAATACGGCGATTTGCAGGAAAAAATTTTAAACCGCCATGATCGAAGGCGGGAATGTCAACCGGGAAGGATTTCTGAATTCCCATCAACAGTGCGTAGATAAAATAGTTGTCTGCCGTTATTTTGTAAAAGCCCCGATTTGTTATGAAAGTACTATATTACGGGCTGGGCGTTGTAGTGTACAATGCAGGTCATAACCATGAAACAAAGTTTTCAACGCTATAACATCATCATTAATCAAACCCTGCAATGGATGGTATTTATCTATCAAATCGCGGCAGTGGTTACCTTTATGATCGGTATCTACCTGGGAGTGCGCTGGGTTCAAATGCCGTTCCTGGGCGCATTCGTGGAACATAGCATGGTCTTCAACGGGGTGGGGCCAGCCGAGCCTTCAGCGGCCTGGAAGTTATTTCGAGAAGTAAAACTCGGGGATCAACTTGTCAAGATCAATGACATCCCGGTAACTGACAACTTGCAAATACAGGGCATTCTGCAAAAATACTTCCCTGGCGAATCTATATCTATAACCGTGCGCTCTGAAGATGGACAGGAGCGCGTGTTGGCAATAACCTTGCATAAGTTCCCGCCATCTGACCGCACCACTTATTTTGTAATACCATCCATTCTGAATTTTCTATTCCTGGTTATAAGCTGGTGGATATTCGGCCTGCGACGAACAGAAACAGCTGGCCGCGCTTTTTCGCTTTTTGCAACTTCACTTGCAATTGTCATCGGTTCCATCTTTGATGTGTATACTACCCATGTAATTACATATGTTTGGACCCTTAGCATCGGGGTGGCCGGCGGCGCGCTGGTTACGCTCGCATTATCTTTTCCTCAAGAGCTTCGACTTACCCTTGAACGTCCTTATTTACGATGGACAGGCCTGCTCCTGGGGTTAGCTCTGGCTTTTCTGGCTTTTCCCAATCTTTATAATTTTGATGACCCCACCGCATATATAAAAAACTGGCAATATAATTATATATTTGTTGCCATATCCGGATTGTTTTTTATCTTCCTGAATTTGCACCACAGCTTTTATGCTTCTTCTCCAGTGGTTAAAACACAGGCGCGCCTTATCCTTTGGGGAGCATCATTATCTTTTGGCCCCATGCTACTATGGCTTTTAGTCAGTTTTATCCGACCACTGAATTTTTCCCCCTATCTATTCCTGCCACTATTATTGTTCCCCCTGGTTGTAGCCTACACTATTATGCGCTTCCGCTTTGTACGTTCTGGTAACTGGCTCCGACAAGGCCTGATCTATGCGATGTTCGCGGTGGTAATTTTAGTCGGTTATGCTTTGTTGGTCACTGGCATGGGACTTATATCTACTTTTGCCCTTGCCGGGTTGATACCAGCTAATAGTCCTGTTTGGGTGGGGATAACTTTTTTCTTAATTGCGCTTTTTTTTGATGCGATTCGCACATACTT
>JALHSV010000009.1 GCA_022865525.1 Thermodesulfovibrionales bacterium | reverse complement strand
GGCCGTGGAAACCACCAAGCTCTCGTTATTGCTGAAGGCCCTCGAAGGCGAAAACGACACTTCCCTCTCCAAACAGATGACCCTCTTCCACGAACGCGCCTTGCCGAATTTGTCTGATAATATTAAATGCGGCAACTCCCTGATCAGCCCCGACTATTTCTCCGGAAAAATGTTTCCCGATTCGGAAGAGCTTCTCCGCATCAAACCGTTTGATTGGGCAAATGAGTTTTCTGCCATTATGGCCGCGGGCGGCTTTGATGCAGTAATTGGTAATCCACCATGGGCTTTCACAAAATACGTTGACTGGGGAGACGAAACAAAAAGCTATATTCAACAAAGATATCTGTCTACGAGGAGCAAGGATGTTCAAAGTAGAGCCAGGCAAGCTGGCAAGATAAATCTATTCGCAATTTTTGCTCTCAAGGCTATCAACGTATTGAGAAGAAACGGTCTGATGGGCATCATCTTGCCCAACAATATTCTGCGGACGACGGTTTATGATGTCGTTAGGAAGCAAATATTGGAAATATCGACTATTCGAAAGATTGTCGACTTGAAAGCCGGAGTTTTTCAAGGCGTTACCGCTTCGACTGTCATAATTATTTTGGAAGCCAACCTCCCCATTGCAAGCCATTCAATTGAAATTGTAGATAACCAGACTCTCGGCATTGTAGAAGATAAAGTTGCTAACAAGTTAAATCAGGCTGATTGTCTAAAGAATCCGAGCTGTGTAATTGATATTTTCTCAGATACATCTCTGAAAAGGATAATTAGTAAGGCCGATGCCGTTTCTACAAAATTAGGTGAGATTGCCGATGTCTTGAATGGCATTGCAACCGAGAAGAATATGGCAGGCATTTTAGATAGCCGGAAGAACAACAACTCAAAGCCCATACTATTCGGCAAGGATATTGTCAGATACCATTTCGAACATTCAGGAAAGTACGTCAATTATGTGAGAGCCCAATTGCTCAGAGCGCGCGATGAGAGTATTTTTCTCGCTCCGCAGAAACTAATAATGCAGAGAATCGGTGGTATTCTAGTTACGGCCTATGACAATCATCAATATTACACCTTCAACTCAGTCAACAACCTGCTACTGAAAAGCGATAGCCATTACAACCTAAAATACTTGCTTGGGATTCTCAACTCCAAATTGTTGCGTGTCTACTACATTGCGCGATTTACAAACAAGTCGTCTCTCACCGTGAATGTTTCCAAGACTTTCATAGACCAACTTCCTATCCGTACTGTCAATTTCAGTGATTTCTCCGACAAGGCACGGCACGACAAGATGGTGCAACTTGTGGAGTCCATGCTGGCCCTGAGCGAACACAAAGCGGCGGCGCGCACGCAGGCCGAGCAAGAACAAATTCAACGGCAGATTGACGCGACTGACCGGCAGATTGATACACTGGTCTATGAACTTTACGGCCTGACGGAAAAAGAAATTAAAATCGTGGAAGGTGTACGTTAACAATGACGCCCAACATTCGTATGGAGACGACGCAGAAGATTGTGTACCTCCGCAATGTTGTCGAGCTAGGAAACCAATAACTAATGGACCTTGAATTTTTCTTAAAATCACGAACGGCATTCATACGATACTTTTATGAAAATGGAGTAAGGCCATTCAACGATATTAAAATGAAGATTGAAACCGGGGAAGAACCATATATCCCTACATATAGTGAAGACGGCGAATCACCATTTCTAGAGGACTGGATGGACGCAGAGCAAGGAGTGGAGATTGTGGGATATACTTGCATTTCTATGCTTTCATCTTCGCTTCATCTTTTCTTGAAATCCTGGGTTAATTTGTTTGAGAAAGCACATGGAGTGAAGTTAAAAGCCAATTTCAAGAAAAGGGGATGGTTTGATGGATATAAAAAGATATTCAATGAGTTGGAGTTGTCCTTATCTCAATGTGGTGCAAATATAGATATTGTTGAACAAATCACTCTGGCCAGGAATCGAGTCCAGCATCCAGAAGAACTAACAGAGATAGCTGTCGATCACTCGGAATGTGATTTGAAGAGATTTGCGAAGCCGTTTTTTGCCAGCGAAAAGGAACTAAAGATGGCAATTCAAGACGCCGATAGCAGTACAGCATGGTGGTTTAGGCCGTCTGTGAAGTCAGCAAAAGACAAAGTATTCGTGGCAATTGAGCATGTTGAGATACTATGCTCTTGGCTAGAAAAGAAGCGATGAAATCATGAGTTCCCTTTCATTTCTTAAAACCGAGAAATTGAAGGAATTGCTTCAAGATGCTGTTTCTCAACTGTCGACAGGAGATATTAAATCAATCGCCAGGCCTGGACCCGGCCAGGGCGCTGGAATATTTGAATTTCCAGAAGGCGAGTTGAAGAAGGTTATGAGGTTTCCTGAAGGGATCAACTCCGAAACAATTTCTGCAATCTTCAATGTCGGAATCCACCAGATTTGCAGACAGATGAATGAATCTGCGTCAGTACTATCTGACGAAATGCTGGTCCACGCTTGCGAAACAATTCTCGAAGATCTAAAGGCATCCGAAGGAGAACATTTGTTCGTCTTTTTTGTACCAAGTATTTCCCTGGCTGTGGACGAGAGCATCGAGATTGGCGGTGCAATTTTCCGGAAAGCCACTGCCGCCGATGCCGAACTTCTGGGGGGAAGAGCCAACGCATTCGAGGAACGGGTAGCTGGGCCTCAAGGGCCTCTAGATAAAAATGATTTCCTCAAGCAATATCTGGGAAGCACTCTTGTTGAACTCCATTTTACCGGATATCATTTCAAAGACGAATTGTCTGTTCCCGCCGATTCGGCGTGGAAGGGCTTCAGGCGTAATGCAGCTTTTCTTTTGGCCTGCAAAGAATTTCTCCGGAATCCAGAGGTAAATGCCAATCGTAGTCCTGATTTCGCTGTTTGGCTTCAGGATGCTTTCATGGTCGAGAAGCATAGCGGAGCACCCCTTATTCCGATTTCTTATAGTTCGCAATTCTCCACATGCGAGCTTGTTTTTACAATCAATACGCAAGTTTTAGAACAAATGGAGAAGTGCTGTCACTTACTGGCGTTTAACAAACTCTGCCGCATACAAGGTGAATTGCGTGATAAGATCTATCGATCTCTAGATTGGTTTCTCAAGGGTTGTGGAGAAAATGACCCAACGGACCGATTGGTTTGTTTTTTTATCAGTTTTGAGTCTCTTATGGCAATGGGAAGTGATGCCTTGAATTCCCAGACCGATGATTTAGCAGAAAATATTTCTCTTTTAATTCATCAAAAGGTAGCAGAACGTATCGAGGAAAAGGATTTCTTTAAGAAAAAAGTCTATCAACTCCGAAATCGGGTAATGCATCATGGGCACATGTTCGAAGCCGAGGATGTTCTGATATCTGAACGACTCATAGTCTATATCACGCACGGGGTTATTGAAATTTTGAAACATTTGGATACAATTATTGAGGATGGTGGTCTTCGCAAATTTTTTGAAAGGATAAAAATGGGTGCAACAATTTAATTTAAGTCTACTCTCGGAAGGAAAAAGAGAAGCCAAATGGGTGCAGGTTCCAGAAATCGTCATCACCCTCAATTACAGCATTGCCATTTTATTAATTTTCCCTCCACCTTCACCACCAGCTTTAGAAATATTTTTATTTTTAACTAAAAAATCTTTACTGATTAAGACAAATATGTTAATCAATAATCGCGATGCTGTCAGAAAAATGCATTTTTGTGAATAGGCGTGATTTTTGGCCGAACAAAGAGATACTAATATGAGAATCCCTGTTTTCATCTCAACACCGACACTGTTGAACTCGACTCAAACTGCAGCGAAGCAGGTTGTACTCGACGAGCTTGAATCACTGAGACTTGAACCTCGATCACTGGGCTCGTCCGATTACCCTAGCGATCTCCCGCTGCGGGAAGTGTATGTCTTGGGCACACATTGTTCTGGTGGAGTGATTCTGGGCTTTGAGCAGTTCTATGCCCCTGTAGGTATGAGGAAAAGGGGGACACCAAGAGAAACCTCGGTAACAGGAGGCATCTCTTACCCCACACCATGGAATCAATTGGAGGCCGGCATTCTTTTCAGTCTTGGGCTTCCACTCCTCGTATTTCGGGAAGTGGGAATAGACGGAGGGATTTTTGATCCAGGCGTTACAGATGTCTTCGTACATCAAATGCCCGAACCGGACATGACACCTGTAAATCGAGAAGCGGTTCGGGAAGTCTTTCTCAAATGGCAAGCTCGAGTTAGGGAGCACTATTACAAAGACAGGCGACCAACCAGTGGGTCTACCGTATCGTGAAACCTACCCAAAGTAGGTTTTCGAAACGGTAACTTACTTTGTTATACTTATTTGTTGGAGATAATAGATGCCTCATAATACAGATGAACACTTAAAAAGTTCCCTCGATACAAACCAATTAGCCCGAGAGCAAATGTGCTGTGCGATATTAGCCAACGATAGACGGTTTTCTGATGTCCATCCAAGGCATCCACGCGGTGGTCCAGATGGTGGACGAGACATCGAGGCTACCTATCAACAAGAGCTGAAAGCGTTTGGGGCTATCGGTTTCGTAAATCAAGCCAACGATTCCGAAAAACAGAAACGTCAAATAAAAAAGAAGTTTAAGAGTGATGTTAAATGTGCATTGGATTCCGGAGAAAAACCTGAGGTCTTTATATTTTTTACTAATATTAATTTTACATGCGGAGAAAAGGATGAGCTTATTGCCTTCGCTAACAAGGAAGGGTTTAAGTTTTGTGATTTGATGGATAGAGAACGTCTTCGAATCGCTTTGGATTCAACTGACGGATTCTCAATTCGTTTCCAATTCCTTAGGTTACCACTTTCAGAAGAAGAACAAGCAAGTTTTTTTGCAAAATGGGGTGATGCCATTAATTCATTAATTTCTACAGGGTTTCAAAAGGTCGAAAAAAAACTTGATCGCATACTTTTCCTGCAGGAAGCATCAGAAGTGTTGTCTTCACTGACTTTCGCCTTCCAATTGAAACGCATTTACGATGCTGATGAGATTGGTCACTTTAGAGCGTTTATCTCTCTGTTTTTAAAAGAACCTAAACTCAATATTTTGAGTATTTTGATAGGATCAAGTGATAAAGCTAGTAGGATGCGGATTGATTCCAGGAAAAATTTCAGGCAGGAACCACAGGGTATTCGTCATGGAATTTCTGGAGGACAATGGGAGAGATATATCAATACAGGAAACGATAAAGAGTCGAAATCGCTGGAGGATGAAAATGATAATTCTATATATAAATGTGTTGGCTCTTCGTCAACGATAGGAATGATGACTGTTGAATTCATAAAAATTCAATACAGTCATGATGACTTGATACGTTTCTATCCAAGATTAAGACTAATAGATTTCGATGACGCGATTTTTATGCCGATATTAAACTCTTCCTTAGCAGATAAGCTTAGAGCAATTCACATTTATGCGAATGGGTATAAGATTCAGGAAATAACTGAATCTGATTTCAGAATTGATGCTTTAACTTTTGATCCGAAATTCCCAGTGGAGTTTACTGAACAAGAGATCATTGACGGTTGGGTAAGAATCCGACCAAGCACCTTAGCTTCAGCATTTCTCATATCGTTCTCAATCCAAACACCCAAAAGACTTTTTGAGTCGCCACTTGCCTCTGATAGTATATCTGGCAAAAGAAGGGACAAGATCATAGAGAAAAAAGAGGAAGCATAACAATCGATCAAATACGAATTTCAAAAGACACAGTTCATTCCTCACTTGGCCCCATGATATTAGCTATCCTTGAGATAGCCATAGAAGTTAGATCTCTTGGTTCTATAATTCCTCATAGATCCTTACCTTCACAATGTCTTTTTCTTGATTTTTTCTACATACTCGTCACCAGTTTGCGAAATATTTTTATTTTTAGATTAAAAATCTTTACTGATTAAGGCAAATATGCTAATCAATAATCGTGATAGTGTTAGATAGGTGTATTTTGTATAATGATTGTTCGGACATAACGACAGGAATTAGATAATGATCAATGCAGACATCAAATACATAGTGGAAGCCCTATCCTATTTGGTAACCTTGCTCGGTATCCCAGCAGCGATTTTTATGTTCATGCTTAAAAAACAGAGTGAATGGATTATCGGGGAGAACGAGTCTCATACATGTGCGTACGATTGCAATGTTTCATACATAACGTTATTTACGGAGTAGTCATATGACCGAAAAAGAGAACGAAGTGATCAGAATCCGAATTGACAAGATCCGAAATCTTACAGACGAAGGTCAGGGAGGGGGGAATCAATGGCTCGAAGCAGGCGCACTTGCTTTAACCACGCTTCATGACACAGTAGGAGGAAGCCACCCTTTAACTACAGTTCTTGAGACTTCTCTCAAGGCAAAGGATTGGAATGGCGCGCTAGCAGCAAGCCGCGCAGTCGTCACTCTTTTTGAACAAGGATCTCTCAAAAGCCCTCGTCTGGCGATTGCTCATGAAATTGAGGGAGACCTGCTCGATATCGCCAAGGCACAAACACAGGCAGCGGAAAACAACAAGGACCCAAACCAAAAACAACTACAGCTCGCGATCGCTGCATTCTTGACTGGCGCATCACTCGAGGATTCCTTACGCAGACTGTGTGATTCAAGAAACATTCTTTATGACCCACAGCGGACGACTATATCCAAACTACAATCTGCTCTCTTTCAACCCTCGAAACAGATTGAATTGATTTCCTCATCCGAAAACAAACAGATTACTGCTTGGGGTGATACACGGAACAAAGCAGATCATGGGAAGTTCGGGGAAATCACATACGCTGAGGTTTTGACGATGGTAATAGGCGTCAGGGCTTTTATTGATAAACACTTAGCATGAAAGACCTGCTGTCGTCGTTCGGTCATAAGGAAAGATGATGCCTACAACTCTACAAAGGGTGATGATCGGTGAAGAGTTACTTTCGGCTATAAGACTCCTGAAAACTGGACTGCGTGAGCTTAATAGGACGAAAGGCGGGACTGATTTCTTCCATCTTCCGATACTATTGCTCTCATCCGGTTTGGAGAGGCTGATGAAAGTGCTAATCTGCTGCCATTACTTGGAGACAACAGGTACATTCCCAGATCGCAGTATTTTCTCAAAGAACCAACGAAATATAAAACCCACACACGATCTCAAATGGCTGCTCAATCAAATTACACAACACTGTTTTTCCAGTGAATACATCTCACGGATCCCTGCCGCCAAAACCGATATTGAGTTCCTGCAGACAGACCAGAAACTGACGAAAATCATTCAGATTCTTTCTGATTTCAGCCAAAGTGCGAGATACTACAACCTAAATATCGTCCTTGCCGATGTTGATCCTGGGCCTTCGCCAGATGATGAATGGCAGAAGCTCGAGATGGAAGTACTGAAGGATGATCCTTCTTGGAAAGAGCGCATCGCAGATCCGAAGCAAAGCAATGCCATTTTTTGCCGGATCAACAAAGAATTGACAATCCAATGTGAGCGACTGGCGCGTTCGCTAAGTCGGTTGTTCACAATCGGTGGGCTGGGGACTTTGGCTAAACAGATTTCTTCCCACACCCACCACTTCCTGTTCCTCATGGACAAGGATTTGGGCAATACTGACTATGAATCGTTAAGGATATAAGGGCCAAACATTTATATCGCCTTCTCTTGCTTAGCAAGCTATAGGGGGCGCGTCCTCAGGTTCCAGAAATTATCATCGCCCCTTATCCCAGCAATGCCAGTTTTTTCTTTCTCCACCCTCGCCACCAGCTTTCGAAATAATTTTATTTTAAAATAAAAATCTTTACTGCTTGAGGCAAATATGTTAATCAATAATCGTGATGTTGCTAGAAAAGTGTATCTCGTATAATTATTTTTTTATGTGGCTTTAAATTTAATAACAAAGGTAAATAATGGCACTTTCAGAAAGAACTAAATGGCTTCTTGCTGGTGGGGAAGGTACTGAAATTGAATATAAAACTAAAATCACTCAAGAATTTAATGAAATTTTAGTTGCATTCGCCAATAATAAAGGAGGGGTATGCCTATTCGGAGTTGAAGATGATAAAAATAAAGAAGGAAGACACATAGGGAAAGTAGTAGGAATAGAAATATCGGATAGAATGCGGGGGAGGATTCAATCTAGAGCCGATCAAACTATTGATAAAATAGATATTACCATTGAGACTGAATATGATGATAAAGGGAATGGGATATATATAGTTACAGTACTGGAAGGTAAAAACAAACCATATTGTACAGGGGGAGGACGATATTTGATAAGACGAGATGGTCAAAACTGTTCAATTTCACCCAATATGATGGAACGGATAATTGAGCACCGAATAAATACAGATCCATCAGCCCAGCCCATTCTTCAACTGATTGCAGGTGACGTTAAAATACATCCTAAAATAGAAGTAAATAAAAATCCTGAAGAAGTGGGAATCTCTTTAAAAGATAAGGTGAGATACGTAATAAACTTTCCGTTAAAAGTTGTCAATATTGGAAACATTCCAGCACAAAATATTATTGTTGATGCAGAAGTTAGGTTTAAAAAAAGAAGACCATTTGGAAATAAAAGCTTACCAATTCATTTGTATAAGTTTATTGATTTTCTCTCACCGGAATCAACCAATAAAGAAAGATCTGAAAAGGAAGTTATGGTTTCTTTCGATAATTTCGTTGCAAAGGAAATTATATTTGATTTTTTTGAAGGAAGGAATAAATGGCCTGGTTTTCCATTTCTTCCATCAATTGAAGATATGCAAGATGCAAAACTTTGGCCATCACCAAGTTTTGAGATCAGATGTCTCTATTCTGATATACATGGTCAAAATTATTGCTCCGAAATTCAGAGATTCATTCATATATGGCCGGATTCTAAGAAAAAGATCTTAGATATTTATTTTACAAATATGAACGAATCAAGCTTTAAAGGGATCAAAAAAATTGATCAGGCGTATAAAGACAATTATAATTATCAAAGAAGAAATTTGCGTTATTCAGCATTCGATGGGAAAAAATATGATAAAGGTGAGTTAATGTTGTTGAAAGCTGTACAAAAAAGAAGAAAAGCACATAACAAAACTAATACAAAAGACACAAAAAGTCGTGCGGCTGATTAGCAACGATAGGATAATACTAATTCATGAGTGGAACAGAAAAAATATGTGTATTTTGTGGTAACCCACCAAAATCCAAGAATAAAGAGCATGTGGTTCCACAATGGCTTATGGAATATACAGGTACCATAGACAAAAAAGTTCGTTTCGGTTTTAACAAACATACAGGGGCACCACGTGAATTCATATATAAAGCCTTCACCTTTCCAGCCTGTGAATCGTGTAATTCTCTCTTTGCAAAATTAGAAAGCGAAGCTAAGTCTGTTATTCTTAAGCTCCTTTCCGAGAGTCCACTCACAAATTTTGATTTGCATTGCCTTCTTGATTGGTTCGACAAGGTAAGGATAGGATTGTGGATTGGTTTTTTCTATCTGGACAACAATATCGGAAATATTATACCGAAATTCCACATTAAAACCCGCATTGCTGCACATGACCGAATGGTTTACATTCTTAAAGTTAAAAGTGAATCCCAGGAACTTTCATTTAGAGGGTGTGATACTCTTTCATTCCATTTTACTCCGAGTTGTTTTTCGATGATTATTAACAACTTTTGCTTTTACAATATTTCATCTCCTTTCCTTTTTGCACGTAGGATTGGTTTCCCTTATCCTTCGAAGAGCTATTTAAGAAAGGATAGCTTGGCAGATTACTTTATTGAACCCGCAAGAAAACGGATCATGCACCCATTGCTGCAAAAGCCATTTGCTTTTAAAGGTATTGGCATTTATCAACCCATTTATAAATCTTTATTAAGCACACAGAATTTTACTTTTTGTGATAACGATTATGTAAAATCTAATAGTATCTCTTTTAAGAACGGTATCGGAGATGTTTTTTTACATTCCAATAGTAAGGTTACAACCTACCCACTTGAACCTACTTTGGATTGGTGTCCATCTAATTGTTACGAGAGAATTTCAATGAACCCTGCTATAAGTATTGATACATTAGAACATCAGCTCTACATTGATTCTTTGATGCCTTCAATAGAAAAATTACCAGAAGACGATAAAAAATTGTGGAAAGATCAACTTCGAGAAACTCGCAAGTACGCAAATTTGCTTATTGAAACCATGAAAAACAATGCGGCAAAAGTGGTATCCTAACCATCAATCTTTCTCCTTCGGTGCTTTTACTTCTTCAGCAGCACAAAAGTGCTTATAATTCGATTTCCATTTGACTATTGATATCGTTAGAGGACACTGTGATATTTTGAAGAATGCAGCGGGTGAGATTGACATACGACGGGGCGCTTCAGCATGCGCTGAGCCGGAGGCATAGCGGCAAAAGAAAATCTTACTCGGTGCTTGACTTCTTGACTTTGTCAGCGACGTAGGAAAGACTCGAAATGACAGTTTTCGCTATCCTTCTCCATCTGCCGCGGCAAACAACTCGGCAAGCAGACGTTGCGATTCCCGCAGGCCGGATTCTGTAAAGGCAACCGATTTTGTTTTGCCGAGCTGATACTTTTACATGATTTGACTGGCTTGAAGTACCGGGAAATTATTGAAATACCGATCTTTTCCGATTTGCATTTCCTGTCCATGTCCCGCTTGTACCATAATTTTTGCAAGAAGAAAGGGAAGGCGAAATAAACATTTTCACATTTTCACAGTCCGTCCCTTTTGCTCATGATGGAATGCTAAGGAATGCCGGCAAGAATAGCAACCGGCGAGTTTTTATCTGCTGCTTCATTGGTCGCAGATTTATTGGAATGACGGTCCCTCATGATCCGCTATATTTTGATTTTTTAAATCGTTTTTCCAATTCCTCAAATATATCCACCGGGTTGGTCAGGGGCATGCCATTTGCCATTAATTCGTATTCCAGGCGCTCGGATTTTTTTATTTTTTCAATGTTGGGCAGTTTTATCCTGTTGGTCGTTTCAATGTGTGTTCCTTCATCGTCGACGATAATGACCTTGGGCAGGAATACCCCTTTTCTGCCGATGAAAGCGGCCATGATTTCCACCGCCCCCTCGAATTCTTCACGCGATGCCCGGCCCAGCGCTTCGTAGCTGTACAATTCCTTGCCGTCCCATGTGCTGACCGTGGCGTAGCTTTCAGAAATTTTCGAGTCGATCTTGTTTTCGATATTCAGGGTGTCGTGCCCGGTGGGCATCAACAATATTTTTCCGCCGCCACCCTCTATATTGGCGGCATATTTGGGAATGGATACTCCGGAAAGCCAGCCCTGCAGATGCTTCATGTAAATTTTCCCGATCTGGATCGGGGTGATGAAATGGACGATGCCTTTTTCCTTGTGGCATTGCAGCAGGTAATAGGGGTGCACGCCGATCCAGAACATTCTCCTGAAGGTTTCGGCAAGGGTTTTGTAATAATCATTGACATGATTCAACAATACGGTCTGGTTCCTGACCGTGAACCCGTGATCACGGATCTTTTTCACGGCCCGGGCCAGGTCTTCGGTGATCTCATGGTAATGGTTGATGTGGGTCATGAAATAGACATACTTTGCCGTGCCCTCGGTGTATTTGTTCGCCGAAATCCTGATCAAGTCCAGCAATTCATCGGTGACGGCCATGGGCAGGACCACGGGCACCCTGGTGGCGATGCGGATCACGCGCAGATGGGGGATGCGGCTCAGTTCCTCCAATACGTAGCGCAGGCGGTTCCTGTTTATCCTGAGGGCGTCGCCGCCGGTGACCAGTACTTCGTCGATGTTCCTGTTGTAACCGATGTAAAACAAGCCCTTGTCTATTTCCCTGAGATTGACATCGATGGTGCCGTCCAGTGACTTTGCCCTTTGGCAGTGCACGCAATAAGAAGCACAACTCGTGTTTTCGGCCACAAAGAGGGCGACGCGGTTCGGATAACGCTGGTAGGCAGCGCCATAGCTCCGGGAATCTTCGTTCATCGCGCCTTCGGCGCCCGTATCCGGAAACAGCAGATTCGCCGGCGTGGGCACGCTTTGCCAAAAAATAGGGTCAAGCCGTTTCCTGGATTTCTCGTAGGGCAGCATGACCGGGTGAAAAGGGTCGGCCTGCATCAGCGTGGCATAATAAGGAGTGATGCGCATCGGTTCTTTGCCCTGGCTTTTCATTGTGCTGACAGTTCTTTCTATCTCGCTTTCCTGGAATGGATTCAGCTTGATGACCTTTTTGAGCTGGGCCACGGTGCGAATTGAATTTTTCAATTGCCAATGCGCGTCCTGCCATTGTTCCTCCGTGACATCTTTCCACAATTCGATGGTGTTGAACTTGCGCGGCTCGAAGAATATTTCATTGATCATTTTATTGCTTTTGTGCATGATATGGTCGTGATCTTTTCCAAAAATCCGTAAAAGACAATACTTGACAGTATTCAGAATTTTTTTCTTCAGTTCGATCATTTTGTTTTTTTCAATCTTCCGGCTGCTTGACCGGGAGATTTTTTTCCTGTTTAAAATTGTAAGGGATGGAGAACAAAATTGCAATAGCAAATTCCACCGAATTCGAAAACAACAGCGGCCCGCGGCCCCGGGTCTTTCATTGCCGCTTGTAATTTGCTAAAATCAGCCTTAGGCCGGGCCCTTGACCACAGGGCCTGAGACAAGATTTTTCAAAAGTTCGAGGTGAACGAAAATGTATTACATTGTTGAAAGTGAAAAAAAGTTCGAACAGGCCGCGGCCGACCTGGAAGCGTCGGTCAAGCGCCACGGCTTCGGGGTGCTGCACGTCCACGACGTGGGGGAAACTCTGCGCGGCAAAGGCGTCGCCTTCGACGAGCAGTGCCGGATATTCGAGGTTTGCAATCCGCAGCAGGCCGCTAAAGTGATGGCCGCCGACATGCGCCTGAACATGGCGCTGCCCTGCCGCATCTCGGTGTTCACGGGAAAAGGCAAAACCAGGATCGGCCTGATCAAGCCCGGGAAGATGCTGGCGGCGCTGTCCAATGACGCGGGACTGGCAGAGGTGGCCAAGGAGGTCGAGGAAAAGACCATCATGATGGTCGACGAGGCCAAGTAAAAAGAGGCAGACGGCCGCTTCAAAGCAATTTTCGTGATGCGTGATGCGTCATGCGTGATGAGAAAGAAAAAGCCAATGAATGAAAATGACTGAAAAAGAAGTCACGCTCTTGAAAGCGGCATTGATTTTTTTGGCAGGCACTCTATATTTTTTCCTGCTTTTGTTTACTTTGCTGCCGTTTTTAAAGTCGAATTTTTCCGTGAATCCGGCTTTATACTGGTTCGGCACCGGTTATTTTTTATTCATCCCTATTTTTGTTTTTGCGTTGATCATGGTAAAAGTTGAAGGAAGTAAAGGGATCAAACAAATCCTTTCGGCATTGAACATTCGACCTTTTGCGAAAAAAGACTTGCGATATTCAATTGTCGGGCTTGTTCTTGTATTTGTTTTTACTGGGATGGTTTTCGGCGCTTCATGTCTGTTGAATAAATATTTCGGTATTGGCATGTTGACCACAACGCCATGGTTCATGGAGATGCGCCCTTTTCATGGTGCTGAAAAACTGCTGCTGCTGGTCTGGTTGCCGATGTTCTTTTTTAATATCGTCGGCGAGGAAATATTGTGGCGCGGCTATATCCAAAGTCGACTGCACGGCAAATATTCCTGGCTGTTTTGCTCGCTATTATGGCTGCTGTTCCACCTGCCTTTCGGATCGGACCTTATGATCATGGCGCTTCCGGCCCTAATTATTATCCCGTATGTGTTTCATAAAACCCAAAATACATTGGTAGGGATATTTATTCACGGCATTTATAACGGTCCCATGTTCGTCGCGATCGCCTTGGGATGGATCAAATAATGGCGCGAGTGCTTCAGACGGGTGGGAATGAAGTTAGAAGTTGAAGAAAAGTCGTTGAAGTGAGAACGACCATTTCATGATCTCTGAAAATTGCTTTTTCGTTTCAACATTTCAGCCTTTCAATGTTTTAATTGCTTTACTGACATTTTCTTCATATTGAATCGCTGCCCAGGATTTGCTAAGATGGATCATGATTGAATTTGAACTGAACGGCCGCAAAATCGAATATAGCGGCGATGAAAAACGCTCCCTGCTGGATTTTTTGCGCGGGGAGGCCGGGATCACTTCGGCCAAGGACGGCTGCTCGGGGCAGGGGGCTTGCGGCGCCTGCCTGGTGGAATTGAACGGCCGGCCGGCTCTGGCCTGCGTGACGCTGATGAAAAAGGTCGCCGGCGGCAAGGTCATCACATTGGAGGGCCTCCCAGACGAATTGCGGCGTATCCTGGGCAACGCCTTCGTGGAAAAAGGCGCCGTGCAGTGTGGTTTCTGCACCCCGGGTTTCCTGATGCGCGCCAAAATCCTGTTGCAGAAAAATCCCCGCCCCAGCCGCCAGGATATACTGGACTCCCTGAAGCTGAACCTTTGCCGCTGCACGGGCTATGTCAAGATAGTGGAAGCCATCGAACATGCTGCCAAGGTCCTGGCTGGGGAAACGACCGCCGCAGCCGACCCCAACCAGGGCATCGGCGGCCGCCAGGAAAAATACGAGGCCTGGGAGACGGCCATTGGCCGCCGGCCCTTCGTCGCCGACCTGCGCATCCCCGGCATGGTGTACGGCGCCCTGAAATTCTGCGACCATGCCCGGGCCCGCATCATGCGCATCGACACCGGCAAAGCCGAAAAAATGCCCGGAGTCATCAGGGTGTTCACCGCCGCCGATATTCCCGGT
>JALHSV010000492.1 GCA_022865525.1 Thermodesulfovibrionales bacterium | reverse complement strand
TATGTCCAGTGGCTTATTGACACTCAACTGAAGGCACTTTTTCTTGAAGCAAAGGGGATTCAGATGGATATAGGCCTTTATTATGATCTTGCTGTCGGGTCAGTTGGCGGCGGAAGCGATGCTTGGAGTTACAAAGAGGTCATGGCTCATGGGGCAAATGTTGGTGCGCCCCCAGATGATTTCAGCCCTGATGGTCAGAAATGGGGATTCCCTCCTTTGATTCCTGAGAAGATAAAAGATAGCGGATATGAATTATTTATCCAGACGATACAGAAGAATATGAAATACGGCGGTGCAATCAGGATAGATCATGCCCTCGGCCTGTTCAGAATTTTCTGGATCCCTGATGCCATGACCCCAAAAGACGGTGCATATGTTCAACAAGCATCTGAAGACCTTCTCAGGATTATCGCACTGGAGAGCATCCGCAATAAGACCATGGTGATTGCTGAAGACCTCGGTACCATGGGGGACAATGTCAGGGAGACACTGAAGAGATATCGAATGCTTTCCTACCGGCTTTTTTATTTCGAAAGGAACTACCCGGACCCTTCGTTTCTCTCACCGGACAGGTATCCTGAACTGGCACTCTGTGCTGTAACAACGCATGACCTTCCGACACTCTACGGATACTGGAGGGGGAGAGACATAGAGGTGAGAAGGAGATTGGGTAACTATTCTGATGATATATGGCATCAACATATCAATGACCGGGAAAGAGATAAGAGACTTATCCTCTCAGCATTAAGGTCTCAGGGGGTCATTCCTGAGGATTATCCGGTGGACACGGAAGGAGTAACGGAGATGTCATCTGCACTCTGTCGTTCCATCTATCAGTATCTTGCAAGAACACCCTGTAAACTGCTTCTTGTGAGTCTCGATGATATCATAGGCACACTGGATCAGCAAAATTTGCCCGGAACAGTTGATGAACATCCGAACTGGATCCGGAAAACTCCACTCGCACTTGAAGAGATCATGCAGGATCAACGATTTGTTGATCTTGCCGAGGCACTGCAAAATCGGGGTTCATTTGGATGAAATGTAGCATTAAGTTTTGTCATTGCCCGACTTGATCGGGTAATCCAGAAAAAATGGATTATCCGGTCGAGCCGGATAATGACATCCGGTAGCGCAAAGTCCGCTCGATATGCTGCAACCGGGAAGGTTTCATTTTCCCCGAGCATGATATACAATTGAAACAATCACACTCTTCAGGGAGGCACAATGGCATATCCAAAAGTTCTTGCATTCATTCTTGCAGGAGGGAAGGGTGAGAGACTTTTCCCGCTGACGGCATTCCGTTCAAAACCTTCTGTCCCAATAGGCGGGAGATACAGGATCGTAGACTTTGTCCTGAGTAACCTCGTGAATTCCCAGATTTACTCTCTCTATCTCCTCGTTCAGTACCGATCTCAATCTCTTATAGAACATGTGCGGATGCACTGGAGTCTTTCCTCCGTTGTAAAAGACCATTTTGTGGCTGTCGTGCCTCCGCAGATGCGCATGGGACCGGAATGGTTTCAGGGAACGGCCGATGCTGTTTTTCAGAATGTCAATCTTATCCAGCAGCACAATCCGGAGTTTGTTATTATTTTCGGGGCGGACCATATCTATCGTATGGACATCCGCCAGATGATGGACTTCCACCTCCAAAAGGAGGCCTTTGTAACTGTTGCTGCAAGGCCGGTGCAGATCGAACAGGCTTCGTCATTCGGTGTTATTGTCTGTGATGATGAAAGGCGGATTGTCGGATTCCAGGAAAAACCAAAAAAACCAACTCCTATGCCGAGTGATCCTCATCGTGCCTATGTCTCCATGGGAAATTATATTTTTAATAAAGACGTTTTATTGGAAGCACTGGCAAGGGCACAGAGAAAAAAACAGCATGATTTCGGCGCCCATGTCATACCCGATTTGGTTGAAACAGGCAAGGTGTTCGCTTATGACTTTGCAACGAATATCATCCCCGGAACTATGACGTATGAGGAAGAAGGTTACTGGAGGGATGTAGGGACAATCGCTGCATTTTTTGATACACATATGGACATGCTGGGCGAAGAACCTCTCTTCGAGCTTGATAACGATTTATGGCCCATTCATCCATCCGGCCATGAAGGTCCCTCCTCGAAGATACTGAGAGGTGATATACGGAACAGCATGATTGCTGAAGGGTGTACAATTCATAAAGCGAAGATACGGAATTCATTCATCCGCAGCGGTGTTGTCATGGAAGATGGTGTGAGTGTTGAGAACTGTTTGATTATGGATCATGTGATCCTCAGGAAAGGATGCAAGCTCAAAAAGGTCATTGTTGATAAAATGAATGTCATTGATGAAGGTGTTGAAATTGGATTTGATCCTGACAAAGACCGCTTCCGTTGCCACATAGATTCGTCAGGCATTGCTATTGTCCCGAGAGGTGGCAAAATAATAAAATCTTGGAGATAACCACAGGGGGAGGGAAAAAATGAAGGGTGCAATTGTTGCGGTCATCGCAGCCATCGTTTTAGCAGTTGCCGGGATTTTGGGTTTTCCGGTACTCATGGATAAGCATATAGCTGGACTCAGACAGGACGTACAGGATTTGCAACAGCGGCTTCAAAAAAGAGAGGATGAATCGAAAGTGGCTCCTCTCGCTTTGGATGCAGATGCACAGAAAATTATCAAGGCGGTCAATGCCCTTGCTCTTCAGGTGGATACCATCGAAAATTCCCGCAAAAAAGATATCTCCATGCAGAATGAGACAATCCAGCAACAGAAAGCAGCAACGGACGAAGCCTTTAAAAAACAGACGGAGATCATTGATAAAAATCACTCTGACATGCAATCACAGGTGCAGCTTACACGATTCAATGCAGCAGTTGAGGATATCAGGCAGCATGTTTTAAAAGCCCGGATGGAGGTTATTGCGAAGAATCTCGGAACTGCGAGAACAGAAATTGACTTTATTGACGAGCTTTTTTCAACCGTATATCCGTCCGCCAGGGATGAACAGAAACAAATCATGGACGAGCTGAAGTCATCACTGAAGAAAGCAAAAACAGAAATAGATACCGATTTGCCGGCGTTCATAAATAGAATGAATGCAGTCTGGCACGAAACTGGCCGACTCTTGAGATAACACTTGCGGATAACTCTTATCAGTTTCTCCAGCCTCTCCTAACCTTATCATAATGGCGACGGAATATGAAATTTGAGTCTTCCGGTATATTCTGATAAACTTTTCATGCAATATTTTTGGGGAGGATAGAGGGAATATCCATGGCAACAATTATTATATTATTGATTGTATTGTTTCTTGTAGCAATTTTTTCTGTGCAGAATGCCGTACCTGTGGCGATAACCTTTCTTTTCTGGGGATTTGAAGCATCCCTTGCGATAGTCATATTCCTCTCTGCACTCTGCGGCATGATCGCAGGTGCAATTATCATTTCATTGATGCGGTTTAAACCATCAGCCAAAAAGGAATCCAAGAAACCATCATCTGAAATCTCAAAGAATTGACCCGTTTGCATTTTCTTGAAGATATTCACTCTTGGGTGATATTGATCACATAAGGCGGTAGGTTTTCTCTTTATCATAAACCCAAGACATATCCCTCATACTCCCCTCCGAAAGGTATGGCAGTCTAAACCAGGCATAATGTAGGCTGCCATATTCTCCTTTTTAATAATACCTTCTCTGAGTATTCGCAAGGTCTCACCGATCACAGCGACAATTGTTGAAGGCAATCCCCCTGGGGTCTTGCCCCCGTCAATAATGAGATCAATCGTATCGTTGAAATACTCTATGACAGTTTCCGCATCACGGGCCGGCGGTCTGCCGGAAATATTAGCACTGGTGGCAGAAAGAGGGAATGGGGCGGATTTTGCCAGTTGGAGGGCAAAGGATTCCCCGGGAATTCTCACTGCAACCGTATGAGTGCCGGCCGTAATATAATCGGACAGATTCCCCAAAGCGGGAAAAATTAACGTGAGAGGACCGGGCCAGAATGTGTCCATGAGGGATACGGCTGACCTGTTGACAGAGGAAGTTATCATGGAGAGCAATTCCCGATGGCCGATGATTAATGGTATGGCTTTCTCGAGCGGGCGCTGTTTTATGGCATACAGTTTCTTCAGCGACTCTTCCATGTCAAACTTCACTCCGAGGGCGTAAAACGTTTCAGTGGGGTAAGCCACAATGCCACCTGCACGGAGAATTTCGACAGATTTGTGCACAGTCCTTTCCAGAGACAGTTCAGAGCTTTTCATGAGTATCATCAAAAAATACTAACACAAACTCCTTTTTTATGGGAAACGGTGCACAGCACGAAATAAGCTGGACCGCTGCTTCTTGTAAATTTCTATAAGGTGTGTAATTGTATCAGCATGCGCAGGCTTGGTGTACATACATCGATTGCCGGTGGTTTATCGCTTAGCCTGGAGAGGGCACATGCTCTCGGATGTAACACCATGCAGATTTTTTCTCACAACCCGAGGGGATGGACAATAAAGGAGATCCCTGAAGAAGAAAGTGCGCGCTTTAAAACACTCAGACAGAGACTCGATATCTCACCTGTGTATATCCATACATCCTATCTCATCAATATGGCATCAAAGGACAGTATCCTCAGAAGGAAATCGATTGCTATGCTTCGTGAGGAAATGAACAGGGCAGATGCATTAGGTGCAGATTTTGTGATACTGCATACAGGGAGTGCATCAGGAGGTGACGACTGTCTTTCACGGCAAAGGGCTATCGCTGCGGTGAATGAGGTTGCACAGACGGGAACATGGCAGGCGGGCCTCCTGATCGAAAATACTGCCGGCGAGCGCGGGGATATATCGTCAAAGATTACCGATCTGGCTGAAATTCTGAACGGCGTTTACGGATCACTTATATCAGGAATCTGTTTCGATACCTGCCATGCGTTTTCAGCGGGATATGACATGAGGGACGACGAGGGAATACAGAAGATTGTCCGGGAGATCGAAACACATATCACCATGCAGAAAGTAAAGCTTATCCACCTGAATGACTCGAAAGGAGAGAGAGGCTCGGGCATCGACAGACATGAACACATCGGTCTTGGAAAGATCGGCGTAGCAGGTTTGCAGCAATTGATCCACAGCAGGCCGTTCTGCAACGTTCCCGTCATTCTCGAAACACCGAAAAAACAGGAATCCGATGATCCCAGGAATCTCCGGACGGTACGGAAGATGCTCCGATTGAAACGATAGTTCAATATTTAGGAACAATCGTTTCAAGATTGGATCGTTTACAAAAATGCATTATCTGTTCTTAAATGTAATTTTTTTGTTGACAAAATGAATTTTATTGTGTATAAAACTATACAGGTAGAAAGAAATGTTAAAAAGTTTATTCTCATCATCGATACGAGCAGATGTTCTTTCCCTGCTTCTGAACAGTCCGGACGAACAATTCTATATCCGGGAAATTGCAAAACTGCTCAGAAAGAATCCATCCGGGATCAAGAGGGAACTTGACAAGCTTGAGCAGTTGGAAATCTTAACCAGTGAGAAGATTGTCAACCTCAAATATTTCCAGGCGAATAAGGAATCACCCCTGTTTTCTGAACTTAAAAACCTCATAACAAAATCCCTTGGCCTTCCTGGCGCACTCAAAGCAGTCCTGAGAGCATCTGGTGCAAAAGCCGCCTTTCTTTATGGCCCGTACGCCGAAGGGCATGACGAGTCCTCCGTTAGCATGTTTGTTATCGGTGCGTTGCCATCACTTACACGAGAATTGAAAAACCTCGAAAAGAGGTTTGATCAAAAGATCGACTGTACAATCATAGATGAAGAGGAGTACAGACTCAAAAAGAAGAAGGGAGATGCCAACCTGAAGAAGGTTTTATCAGGCAAACGCATTGCACTCATAGGACGACTTTGAGCACAGAGCGCCCCGTATTTTTTGAAT
>JALHSV010000491.1 GCA_022865525.1 Thermodesulfovibrionales bacterium | reverse complement strand
GATTGAACTTTCCCTTTTCAATGGCATAGATCGTCTGGCGTGAAACTCCAACCCTATTTGCCAGATATTCCTGACTCAATTCAGCGGCAAAGAAACGCAGCTTGCGGATATTGTTCAGCAAAATAAACTGCTCGCCGCTTTTGTTCTCACTCTTTAATCGGGCTGACATCATCAACACCTCCTTACTATTTGATTTTCATTGTATTGTTTACATTACTATATATACTATATACTTTACATCCTGTCAAGTATTAATTACATTTATTTATTTTTATTATTTTTTTCATTCTTTTATCCCTATCTTGGCCAAAAAGGGCATTATGGGGAGAAGAGAGAAAACGGAAAAAATCATACGCTAAGGAATTTCTGTTTTAAATAACATTGGTTTGTCGGGGCTCTTGAATATTTCTCTTAAATGAGTTTTTTACGGATTTTCTTAAATAATTCATTCCCTGCTGAGCAGTTCATCCATAACCGTGTAAATAAATCACGAGTGAAAAATTTGTATAATCAGAATAGTTATTTGGCAAAAACATCATATAGGTTCTCTGATGTCCCTAAAAATCAAAGCTTCCTGTTTGAATTTGAGCATACACATTCGATTGGGAAATGAATAAAAGAAGCAAAATCATCAAGATCATACGCCGAAAAAAACTGACGGCCAGTAAATAAAACTTGCCACCGAACTACACAGAGGCCAGAAATTCGATAAACCCAGCACGCGTTTATTGTTGGCTAAAGTACGATGTTAGTCAGCCTTTTCACTTTATTCTTTTCGGATCCTCTCAATCGTTCGATTACTTATTGCAGCCATAATCGGATAGGACATTGACTGCATTCGATTCATTCGGACGTATTTTTCTGATGATATATATTCTGACAGATCTTCCCAGGTTCCATGATCTTCAATTACTGCTCCCATATGGACAAATCCTTTCTCTCCGAAATTGAATTCACAACTGCTCTTCCCATCCATAAAGGAAACCGAATACCCTATTGGTCGCCCGCTCCTCTTTAATCGCTTCAACGCTCCCTCATAGAATGCTTTATCATTAATATGGGAGTCAATAGGTTTCCACTCGCCATCAATTTCAACATCGATCCACGAATGTGCACCTGCTTTCGGCAAGAAGGGAAACGCAAATCCAGGAAAGATTCCTCTCATAATCTCAATGTCGATGAGGGCACAATGAATTTTAGCTGGTATATTTGACGCTTTGCAGAGCGCGAGGAAGAGGCTTGCCTTAGTGTTGCAATAGCTGAATCCTAATTCGAGGACTTCTGATGCTTTCAATTCATCCCATGTGGAAGGAAAACCAAACTTGATGCTGTCTCTCATAAAGTAAAATATAGCCTCAAGTTTCTCTAACCGCGTTGCTTTACCCTCAGTTAGTTCTTTAGCTTTTTCGACGATGGAGGGGTGATTGAAATCGGACAACATAACTGTTGCGTTCATTTGATCATCTCCTTATATGAAAGTAAGTTTGAAGGCTAGCTAAACCCTAAAGCTTACGCCCGGTTAGCAAAGCCAGATCTCTTCGAGACAACACCCGGAATAAGTCTATGGCTTAATTTGAAGCACCTGGCAAGACACTATAGGAAAATCATTTTCCCCCATGATGGAATTTTAAATAACTTCTATTGAAATAGCAATAGACTGATAGGAAAATCAATTTTCTCCATGATGGGATTTTAAGAAGAATTTGATGAAATACGACATTAGTACCAGGTCTTTCATTATTACTTTTTCCATTCGGCTTGTAGCCCTGCGCAGCAAGGAGGGATTAGAACTTCTGGAAATAAATGAACTACGCAAAAAGCGTAAATCATTTATTCTAAGGTTCCAAATGCTCAAGCCATCGAATTACCAAACGCAAGTGTATTTGCATTTAGATCATCTTTATGCAAGTTGTCTTAGCTAAACTTATCATCCCTTCTACGGCATACCCGGGCGCTGGAAATGATCCGGGCCGGCGTGCCGTTGACCATCGTGCAGCAGATCCTGGGTCAGGCCAACCTTAACCCACATTTCTCACAAATATTTACTGCAATTGCGGATATGGGCATGTCTACTGCGTCAGGCTCGGTCGGATACCTTCATCGTACTAACAAGTACGTCTCCGGTCTCCTCGGTCGCCTTCCTTGTATCCATACCCATCTGCGCACTTTCGCGACAATATCTGTGAGAAATGCGGGTTAACACAACGGCAGTTTACCTGTTGGAATTCTTCACTCAACATACGAATCGATTTTTATGTTTGGTTCGATATCCCCGCTTTTCCATTCAAATGCGCCTAATTGCGGTCCACCACCATAAATGCATGCAAAATCTTTTTCCGGAAGAAGTTCCGTTTCATCATCATAAATAATCAGATGATAGGGTGTGCAATTCCCGAAATAAAAATACCTGGCTCTTTCATCTTGATGATCGATCAGATGGGCGCCTACAGTTACATCTACAGACAGCCAACCATAAGGTTCAAAATAAGCCTGCGCCCACGTGTGTTGCGCATGATCACCATCAGGCTGAACCCTCCATCCACCTTGTGACCTGGCTGGTATTTCATTGATACGGCAAAGAGAAATGAATAGATTGGATTTTAAACCACAATCCCCACGCTTATATTTTGCCGTATATTCCGCCTTATCTCCCAAAACAGGTTTTGGATCAGTCCATATAACATTTTTACAAATCCATTCATATATTTTTTTTGCCTTCAGGTAATCGTTAGTCTCTTCTCCGACTATTTCTTTGGACAAATTTATCAAATACGGTGTAAATAAATTACTCTCTGTTTCTTTTGTATACTTTTGATAATCCTTATTTGAAGTATGGTAGGGCTGAATATCGCGAGGGTTTACATTTTTATAATACCCTTTTGAATCGTATCTGTATACAAATTGGCAGACATAATTGGTGTCCTTCAAAGGGCTTTGGTTGCTCATCCTGCCAATCCACGAGGGCGATGGCTCTTTAAAATAGGCTCTCCATTCAGCATTCGAATTATTCTTTAAATCTATTTTTATTTCAAAATAGATCATGGAAGTCAAATTATCTTTTTTCGGAAGCGTGATATTATCTACACTGGAACGAACTATTTTTATATTCGATTGGTACTTATTTTCTCGCACATAGGGTATCCAAGCTTTTATTAAGGTGTTGTTGGGCAGCACCCCAACTTCCTCAGTAAAAGTAAATGATATGTTTATTTTTTTTGATAATTCCATCCCTTTTTCAAAAGAAGAAATTGTTTCCCATGGGTATATAGAGGCATCATACGCTTTGTCTTCCGGTATCTTTGCACGTCTGGCAGCTTCCTTGTTAACCTGAAAGAGATCAAAAATACAGTTTGAGTAATATTTTTTTTTACCATCGATCAGGTAATATTCGAGGCTGTAATCATTTTCCCATTTGCGCATGTCCCGCGCCGACAAATCGGGAATCTTGGTTTTCAATTCCTGATACACTTCAGCATAAGATAATGTATACTCTCTTCTTATTGCCTTGATATCGACCAAATATTGCTGCAGTATTTCAATCTCATTGGTTGAAAGTTCAGTCTTACCCTGAAGTTTGGATTCGATAAATTTTTCCCTTTTTGACAATTCGCCTTTTTCCCCCGCTCCATTCGCATTATCAATTTCATGGATGATGTTCCAAGCATCCAACATATTCTTTTCTTTTGGTTGGGAAACCAGGAGACACTGACATAAAACAAAAATGGAAAGCATGGCATATACCTTTTCCAAAGTACAACCGCGATGAATAATCACAGCGTTGCCTTGCGCTTGACCCCGGGACCCGGTTGAAAGACAATCAAGCAGAATGTTCTTTTTCATCTATTCACTCCTTGTTTGGACTCACTCATTCTGACGCCAAACGGGCGGAGATATCGTCCGACTTCTATTTTTTTTTTAAAGTCGGACTTTTCGGGAATGTTTTCGTCCTGATGTACTGGGAGGGGGTGGTCCCCTCATATTGCTTGAAGACGGCATTGAAAGTGGATTTGGAATTGAACCCCGCAGCCATGGCTGTCTCCAGAATGCTTGCGCCCCGGCCCCGGTCATTCAGCCGCTGCTTGAACTCTTCGATGCGGTACCGGTTCACAAAATGGAAAAAATTCATCCGCCAATGCCGGTTGATGATAAAAGAGCAATAGATCGCCGGTATCCCGAGCCGCTCCGCGAACAGGTTCAGCGACAACTCCGGATCAAGAAAAGGTTTTTCTTCCTTCATGAAATCCGTGATCCGCTCCACATAATCGCTTTGCCGGTTTCCGGGGATAAGCGGTTGACCGGCTTTTTTAGGATCGATCGGGAAATCCCGGTCTAAAAAGAGCACGGGCTGGGTTAGCCCCATATAACCGAGAAATACGATCAACAATGCTTCCCAGATTTTGGCTAGATCAGAAAAGACCGGCAGCGGAAGCCCGGGGACGATATTCACCAACAGAACTGTTCCAAAAGCAAAACCGAGGTAGGCGATCCATTGCACTTTCAAGCGGGACAAGGAAGAGTATTGTTCACGGGCCAATTTTTGAAACATGCGGATCTCCCGAAGGATGAATAGCAAATAGATCAAGAAATGGATTAATGCCAATATACGGATCACCCGGACCGCCGGGGTGATCCCCAGGGTTAGCATCGCCACTTTTTCAACATCGTTTTTCAGATAAAAGGGAATATTGAATAGCACGTTTAGAAGGGCCGGGAGGAAATGAAATATTTTTTTCCTCCCGCATGCGGAATCGCCATGCAACAGCGAGCGGACATAGAAAAAGAGCAGCGGTCCCATCAGAAATAAAGAAGGGGAAAAGATCTTTTGCAGTTTCGGATAGATC
>JALHSV010000063.1 GCA_022865525.1 Thermodesulfovibrionales bacterium | reverse complement strand
GCTCAAGCGCTCGGTTGTGAATTACAAATACGTTTTGTGCCAAAACACCAATGATATTTATTCGCAGGGACAACGATGAAATTAACCGCAAGGTGCAATCCATGAATATACTTTTTATATCAGAAGATCTTGTAGCAGGGAATGTAGCATATCTTCTCACAAAAGAAGGACACAAAGTTAAGCTCTACATTAAAGACAGCGGCAGGAGGGAAAACTTTAAAAATATGGTACCCAAGACAAAACATTGGGGGGAAGAACTTGATTGGGTTGGTAAAGATGTAGGGGATATTTTGGGCTGCCCCAAAAAGGATAATATTAGGGCAGGGAGTTTCGGTAATTAGGCGAGCAAGTGCGTGGCCCGTCAGACAGAAGACGAGCGAGGAGCAAAGTGGAGCAGCAGTGCAATCCGGAATCTATTTGAGTTTCTGTTTTCTGGATAATCGATAAGACCTCCCTTCGAAAGTAAGAAACCTACCGTTAAAGCTGAGCCGATCGAGGATGGCAGAGGCAGCAGCGCCGGTAAAGATGGAACCCCAGTCCTTCGGTGACAGATTAGTAGATACAAGGGTGGGCAGTATTTCCGATCTCTTGGATATGACCTGAAAGAGGATATCGGTATCCTCCTTTTTATGATATGTGTAGCCCAGTTCATCGATGCACAACACTTTAATCCTGGAGTAATAATCGATTTTGGCAGTAGGATTTAAAGCCTTCTGGATCTTCGAAGTAAGGTCAAAGGCGGTAATGAATGCAGTGGAATGCCCCTGCAGTATAGCTTCGTAGCACAGAGCAGAACCGATATGCGATTTACCCAGACCGGTATCACCGATCAGGAGGAGGTTGGCGGCACTGTCGATCCAGGGGGAATGTACGAAGGACATAACATCCTCTTTGCTGATTTTCGGATTAAAGTGCCAGTCGAACTGGCTCAGCGTTTTGACCTGTTTTATACCGGAGGCCCTCAGGAGTCTTTTGATCTTATGCTGCCTTCGGTATTCCATTTCCGTCCCGAGAAACTCTGCGATGATGTTGTGGCGGTCAGAAGGGATCTCTCTGAGCGGTGTTCTGCATCCGAGTTCTGTAAGCAGGGTTTCAAGATTCTGTTTCGTCATCGTACACCTCCAGTCCTCTTGGTTTATACGTTATGTTCAAAAGACCGCCATTCTGGGGAGAAACGGCTTCAACAGTTTCAGAAGGGCCAGCCTCCAGATAGGAGAGGAACGTTTTAAGCCTCGGGCTTTTTCTTTTAAGGCATTCCGAAGCAATGCTTATAAGCATGCCCCGGCTGTGATCCTTCATAAGCCTGAAGATCTCATGCGCTGTGTTATAAGGGTCCTCCCCGCAGGTCTGATTCCTCAAAAGAAAGTCGGACATGGCCGGGTACATGTTTTTTATGACCTCATGGATACGCTGCATCTTGGTCTTGTGAGATATCCGACAATAACTGCGGTGCAGGGGATTAAGGAACTGTTTGTACCGCTGAAACGATCTGGGATGAGACGCCACCTGTTTATCTGCGTCGTATATTCTGACCATATCCGGGGTTGAGTATATGGAGAGGGAATTTCCGACAAGGTAATCCGGCACGGAATAGGAGTTCGTATCAAATATCATCATACCGGTCTTTGTCGTTTTCACCGGTGGATGGATAACAACATTGTTCCAGGGTATCTCCGGCAGGGGTTTCAGTATCTCTTCCTGAAGCAGATCGATGGGACTCTGCAGTGTGGCCCTATGGACAGTATGGTTCTTATGATCAACCCACTCGTACAGGCCGCGATTGAGGGCCTCAAACGATGAGTAGTTCTGCATCTTGTTGAAGAACATCTCTTTCATGGTGCGAATAACCCTTTCTACCCGGCCCTTCTCATTGCCTGCGCCGGGATTACACAGGCGTATCTCAATGCCATAGTGACGGCTAAATTCCAGGAAGTGAGGATTGAACTGAATCTCGGGCCTGCGTTTTAATACCACGGTGCGGAGGTTGTCGAATCTCAGACTGCGGGTGGTGCCGTTCATTGAGGAGAAAGCCATAAGATGCCCCTCTACAAAAAACTCAAATGAGGCACGGGGGAATACATGGGCAAAAAGATACCGTGAGTGGCTCAGGATAAGTACAAAGCAGGAGAGTTTACCCAAAGAAGGGTGATTGATAAAGCACCAGTCAACCTGGGACTCCTCTCCCGGCAGAAAGGTAAGGGCATGATATACCTTCCCCTTCTTCTTCCTGAAAGATCTCGTATACTTCACCACGAGGGTATAGCTGACATCCAGGCCCCTGTCTTTGAGCATACTACAGATCTGCTTGGCCTTCAGTGCCGGATAGTCAGTAAACCAGTTGCCGATCAAAGAACGAGATCTGTCGAGCATGCAGGTCCTGCCTGACTTATCGCCGGGGAGATCCCCTTGATATAGCTTTGATGCCCACTTTCTGGGGACTCCTGTCTTCTCCTCAATCTGATAAAAACTTAGATGCATCACATCGCGCAAATACAATATCCGCTGCCGTATGTCTTCAGTCATTGCCTGTTCCTCCCATAGTGGCTCTATGGTAAAGAGGTATTTGATATCCTGCAATCTGATCTTGTATCTCGCATCCCCCCTCCGGCCACGAAAAACCCGCATCCACACTGTCTCTTCAGCCGTATCTCGTCTTGTATCTCACCTTTGAACCATTCCGCCGGTACCACCAAACGTATTGTCCTTATTGGCTTTGAAGGGGGTATCTCGTCTTGTATCTCACGTCTTTTGGCCCGCCATAGGCGCTGATAATCCGGATGTTCCTTCCGCCACTGCTTTACGCAGTCGTACCTGCCTGCAAAATACCCGGGATTGGATTCCAGCCACCTCCGTTGACTGTCCTGCTTCCGCCGTGCCTGACAAGCCCTCGCTTTACATGCCTTCTGTCTTGCTCCTGCCCGGCGGTCGGGTTTGAAATATCGGCCACAGTATACGCATCGCCTTCGTTGCTGTTTTGTATCGTTCATCCATTATCTTATGAAATCTCCGGCTGGCTATGAGGAATGAAACGGCAAGATCGAACTAAGGCGGAACTACTGAAACAACATCTCAAGTGGGGTCGGCAAGGTTATCCTTCTCGGGGTAGTTTTTAATATCCCCTACATAGCAAGCGAAAATAGAATTAGTTGAGAAATTTGGGGCGATTACAGTTGAACCTCAAAGTGTTCACGGCATCTGGACACATGGCAGTAAAGAATAT
>JALHSV010000490.1 GCA_022865525.1 Thermodesulfovibrionales bacterium | reverse complement strand
CTCAGTTAACCTGAATAAGTCGGATTGATAGATTTTGGTTTGCTCCATTACTTTGGTAATGCCAAAACCCCCTTGACTGCTACTGTTTCACTATCGTATACTGATTTTGATGAAGATAACCAAAATTATCCTTGGGTTTTTGTATTCATCAGAAAAAGCTTGAACAATAGAGTAATATTAAGGTATGAAAACAAAACGAGTCTACTTTCCGCCCACCACACCGCAACAGCGGAAACTGCTCTTTGAAATCTGGGAGCAAACCAATAACGTTACAGCAGCTAGCCGAAAGGCACACGTAGGACGGACAACTTTTTACTACTGGAAGCCCCGTTTTGACAAAGATGGGTATGCCGGTTTGGAAACCTATGAGAAAACTGGCGTACCCAAAGGAACGGGGCGAGTAGCGGCTGAGGTCGAAACCAAAGTATTGGAACTGCATGAGCAACATGCTGATTGGGGCAAACATCGTTTGACCGATGAAGTAGCCAAAGCCAATAACTGGGTTCCCTTGCTAAGCCCGAACACCGTGCGGCGTATCCTGGAAGACGCCGGGATGTGGAAGCCAGGAGAAAACAGGGTAAAAAAAAAGCAGCTTTGATCCGGTGAGTCGGACGGCTGATCTGCCAGGCCAAGCACTCAACGTGGACCTATGTTTTGTTCCTCTCAGCCATCTGGTAGATGTCAAGTTGTCAGCGGTGAGCGGCTCATCCGGTCACTTGGTAGTCGAACGATTGAAAGAACCAGGCAAGGAGCCGGACTACCCTGGCAAGGTGTTTGCAGATCCGAAACTGGATTACGCCGAAGCAGTTCAGGCTTTCGTGAAGGCTTCTCGACCACTTTTTGGCCCAAGAATCGAGGTGGATACGGTTGCGAACCCGTCTCAACGGGTCAAAATCCAGCTACTGCGCCAAGAAGAGGCCCAGCTATGTATCGAGCGACGTAACATCCGCAAGCGCCGCGAGCTGGAAGATACAGCTTGGCAAGCGACCTGGAGCCAGCGACAACGTTGCAAAAACCCGTCTACGGAAAAGATTGCACAACCCAAACCGCGTGCCCGCTGGGGGGCTCGCAAAGTGCAAGAAGAGCATCGCCAAGCCCTGCGCAAACAACATCGTCAACAGTCGCAACAGCGCCAACAGGAAGACGAACTGTGGCGCTTGAACAGAAAAAGTTTGCGAGAACAAATGACCTTGCTGCCAATTGTCACGGCCTGGATTGCCATTCTAGTCGTCACCGACAACTGTACTCGGCAGTGTTTAGGATTGCCACTCTTCGTAGCAGGCCCGCATGTTACAGCCGAGATGGTTGTAGCGGCCTTGCGGGTCTTGTTACCGGCCAATTTGCAGTTCCTGATTTCCGATCGTGGCATACACTTTACCGCTGATGTATTTCAACAGTTTGCCAAAGATGCCGAATTTGTCCACGTGGTTATCGCTCGCCATCGCCCACAGTCGAATGGAATTGCGGAGCGGTTTGTCCGTTCCCTCAAAGAATGGCTGGCTGACAAAGCCTGGCAATCGGATAAGGAATTACTGGAATTTCTGAGCCTGTTTTTGTTGGAATATAACGACCGTCCGCATCAGGGATTACCTATTCCAGGATTGTCTCCCAATGAATTTGCCAAGCGTATCTGGCTTGCGTAACTCGGAGTGTTCAACCTTTACCTGACCAATACACTTTTTTCCAAAAGGTCAAGCATGCTATGAAATTAAATGACTGGATTCGCGAGCAACGAAAAAAGAAAAATTTTACTGTAACTCAACTGGCTGATAGGGCAGGAATTAGCCATGCCCAAGTTAGCCGAATCGAGAATAACAAATCAAAGATATCTCTTGTTACTTTGGTTCGACTTTTCTATGCGCTGGATATTCCCTTTTTATCAATATTCGACGACGAGGAAATGGAAATTGGTCTATTAGCACCTG
>JALHSV010000489.1 GCA_022865525.1 Thermodesulfovibrionales bacterium | reverse complement strand
GTTTGTTTATCAGGATGGAAGATACAGAATGCTGTCGAGGGATGATTTCTCCGTAACTGTTCTGTCCCATTATAAGTCTGAAAAGACAGGAACGAGATATCCTTCACAGTGGGAAATAAAGATTCCGTCAGAAAAAATGATTCTTCGTATTTCTCCGCTGATACAGAACCAGGAAGTCATCGCGTTGAACTCGACAGGCAATTATTATTGGGAAGTCGCTTGCATTGTTGAAGGTTCAGCAAGGGGAAGGGCGTACATTGAGATGACGGGGTATTGAGTCACTATGATTCAAGAGAGAGGGCACAGTATTTTTGCTCATTCTCGGGCCCGATATCTATCGGGCCCTCCGAGGCTTTTACCTCTTTATATTTTATTGAACTACCAGACTATCGGTAAAAAAATCCGCTCAAATACTGTCCCCTCTCTTTTGATAATTATTTTAAAGTAATGAGGATTATCTATGATTCAACTTGAAAATATCGAAAAATCCTACGGAAATCACAAGGTTCTCAGGGGGATCAACCTTGAGATTCAAAGGGGGGAGTTTATCTCGATCATGGGCAGTTCCGGTTGCGGGAAATCAACCCTCCTGAATCTTATCGGCGGCATGGACATACCGGAACAGGGCAGGGTAATCATTGACGGGGAAAACATATCAGCATATACCGATGAGAACCTGACATTGTTCAGAAGGATCAAGGTGGGCTTTATATTTCAATTTTTCAACCTCTTGCCGAACATCACCGTCTTCGAAAACATATCGATGCCCCTCCTGCTAAACGGAGCTGAAAATAATGAAAAAGTCAGGGCATATATTCAGGACATGGGGCTTGGTGGAAAGGAAAATACCTATCCCTATCAGCTTTCAGGCGGTGAACAGCAGCGCGTAGCCATTGCACGGGCACTCATCCATGACCCTGAGATTGTCCTTGCAGATGAACCAACAGGAAGTCTTGACAGTGAAACAGGCACGATGATCATGGATATCATTCAGCGGTTAACAAGTGAAACAAGAAAAACGGTTGTCCTTGTTACCCACGAATCCCATATTGCTGCATATGCACAGAGGATAGTAAGAATGAAAGACGGGATGATCTTTGCATGAAATTTCTGAAACTGCTCAGAATGCTGGTCATCAGGAACATCAGAGAAGAAAAATTCCTGACCTTCCTCTCGATCATCGGCATTGCGCTCGGCATAGGTCTCTTCACCGGCGTTAAGGTCGCCTCTGACCGGGCAATCACCTCATTTGAATCCGAAATCAAGGGGATCAATCCGCATGCCACCTATGAAATCTTTGATAGATCAGGGACTGATTTCAATGAACAGATTTACCGGGACGTACGTTTCTTTGAAGAGGACAGCCTCCCTGTCATCAAGGCATTCGGTTATCTTCCCGCACTGCATGACACCATCGACATCAACGGCTTATACACGCTGAAAGCTGCTCAATTCCTGAAATTGTCACAGGGGAATAAAGAGCTGGAAGGAGGTTTTTCATACAAAAATACCGATTGGGAAACCTTTTATCGAACAATCAACGGCATCCTCGTGACAAAGAGGTTTTGCGAAAGGTATGCCCTGAAAAAAGGGGACTCCCTGCATGCCCTCATGTATGACAGGGAGTATGCCCTGAAAATCGTGGATGTGCTCGACTCTGATGTTCTCCCCACAAATACGGTAATCATGGACATCGGAAATTTCCAGGAATATTTTGACAAGGCAGGTTATCTTTCGAGGATAGACCTTGCGACTGATCAACACACAGCCGATGAAATACGGAAAAACCTCACCCCTCATCTCGGATTAGAAAAGAAGGAAGAACTCTTCAGGAACCGGAAAGCGCTCGTCATGTCATTCCGTTATAATTTGCAGTTTGTAAGTCTTATCGCGATTCTTGTGGGGATATTCCTCCTGTACAACACGGTATTCATTACCGTGGTAAAGAGAAGGTCAGAAATAGGAATCTTGCGCGGCCTCGGAGCCGACAAAAAGACCGTGATCCTGATGTTCACCATCCAGGGCTTTATATTGGGAGTTGTCGGCTCCCTGCTCGGGATTATCCTCGGCCAGTTTGCAGCATATTTTTCTGTAATCGCTGTGGAAAAGACCATATCAACCCTCTACAGCACCATTACTGTTTCTGACTATATCATAACGAAACGCGATGCCATCATGGCACTCGTGCTGGGCATGTTTGTCTCTCTCATCGCATCGATTGTCCCTTCATATGAAGCCTCAAAAATCAGGCCTCATGAGACCTCACGGGAGGGTTCATTTGAAGGCAGATACAGGCGATACCAGAAATCAGTTTCCGTTGCGGGCATTCTCTGCATCTTCTCCGGCCTGATCATATCATATCTGGATTACCGGAACGCTCCTTTTGCATTTCCCCTTCTCGCCTATCTCGGTATTCTCTTTATCATCGGGGGCTTTACGCTCATCTCTCCGTTCTATCTGAGTCTTATGCTCAGGTTTTTTGAACAGCCTGCAAAACGCCTGTTCCGGTCAATGGGAAACATCACCTTAGGTGATATGAAAGGGAGCACATACAGGTTTTCTGTTGCCCTCATGAGTGTAGCCATCAGCAGCGCTCTGATTATTGCACTCCTGATACTGATATTCTCCCTGAGAGGATCCCTTCAGGCATGGATAAACAAAAACATAAC
>JALHSV010000488.1 GCA_022865525.1 Thermodesulfovibrionales bacterium | reverse complement strand
CGAGAAATGCAAGATGTTCGCTTGCGCAGCTGAACGAGGCATCGACTTTTGCAGCAAATGTGAAGAGTATCCCTGCGACGACCTAAGACAGTTTCAATTTGCAATGCCTCATCGGATCGAGCTTTGGGTCAATCTTGAACGAATCAAGTCTATTGGTTATAAACTTTGGCTCCAGGAAAGTAGGGAAAACTATGCCTGCCCACGGTGCCAAATCATCAATTCCACCTACGACTTGAAATGTCGAAAGTGCGGCGAAGAGCCTAGCTGCAATTATGTAGCCAAACACCAGCGGGTAATCGAGGAGTATTTGAAAAATAGATGAGTATCAAGGCGCTCCACTGGATCGCGGCTCAACGCCGCTCCCAGTGAGCTTTTGCGTTAACCCATGAGACAATATGCATACATATGATTGCAATATGCTATGCCGATGGCTATAATATAAAAACATATTAAAGAATATTCGGAGGTATTGAAATGGCCACAGCTGTAAGAATATCAGAAAAATTAGTTAACGAAGCAAAGAAATTTAGTCGCGTAGACCATCGATCTGTAACAGGCCAAATTGAGCACTGGGCAAAGATAGGCAAATGCGCAGAAGACAATCCGGATTTGACATACAGTCTTATCAAAGAAATACTTATCGGGCTGCAAGAATTAGAACAGGGCGAGCGGTCAGAATATAAGTTTGGATAAGCAATGAAAATCTATCAATCAAGAACTTTTGAAAACAAAGTCAAGAAGTTATCAAAACAAGAGAAAGAATTACTGGATGACGAAATCAAGAAAATAGCTGAAAATCCTTTGATCGGGGAAGAAAAAAAGGGAGATCTCAAAGCAGTCTATGTTCATAAGTTCAAAATAAAATCTCTTCAGTATCTTCTGTCATACAGAAAGATTAAATCGGATATAGAACTAATCATGATTGGTCCGCATGAAAATTATTATAAAGAACTTAAAAGCTATTTAAAACGAAGATAAAAGAAGGGGTAATAAAAAAATCGAGGCGACAGGGATTAACCTCGGAGGGTTTTCAGAGGCTGGTTGCCCCTGCGCCTCATTTAAGGCGTTCGCCAATCAAGAGAGGAATTCAGATACATGACGGACAAGGTACTAATCAGAAGTGAAACGAGCGCCGATGTCAGCGCCATCGCCGAGGTCACGGTCGCTGCGTTCAAGACTCTGGCAATCAGCAATCATACGGAGCAATTCATCATTGCCGCACTGCGTGCTGCCAAGGCGCTCACGGTCTCGCTCGTAGCAGAAATGGATGGGCGAGTAGTTGGACATATTGCATTCTCCCCGGTGACGATTTCCGACGGTTCCCCGAACTGGTACGGACTTGGACCTGTGTCGGTATTGCCGGAATGCCAGCGAAGGGGGATCGGCCGCGCGTTGATACAGGAAGGGATATCACGTCTGAAGGACCTTGGTGCCCGGGGATGCTGCCTCGTGGGACATCCGGAGTACTACAGGCGCTTTGGGTTCCAGAACATCCGGGGGCTTGTTCATGAGGGAGTACCGGAAGAGGTCTTCTTCACCTTGTCTTTGGATGGCCATATTCCGCAGGGCATCGTTGAGTTTCACGTGGGATTCAAAGCGGATGGCCAACAAGAGGGTGCAGGCGACGCGCTACCCGCGCGCACCTGACCCT
>JALHSV010000487.1 GCA_022865525.1 Thermodesulfovibrionales bacterium | reverse complement strand
CAAGAAATTTTTCATAGATAGCCTCATTGAGAAGCCCGATGCCGTATCCTTTGTCCATCAACCTGAGATCAGCATTATCGTGACGTAACAGGAGCCTGTATTCTGCCCTCGAGGTGAACATCCTGTAAGGTTCACTTGTTCCTTTTGTTGTGAGGTCGTCAATGAGAACACCGGTATATGCTTCATGGCGTCCGAGGATGAAAGGTTCCCCACCCCGGAGTTTCACCGCCGCATTAATTCCTGCCATGAGTCCCTGCGCAGCAGCTTCTTCATATCCGGACGTCCCGTTGATCTGACCGGCTAAATAAAGTCCGGAAATGATTTTTGTTTCGAGGTTTTGCTGAAGCTGAGTGGGGTATACAAAGTCGTATTCTATGGCATATCCGGGCCGCATGATTTCTGCCTCCTCAAGACCCGGAATGGTCCGAACAAATTTTACCTGCACATCATACGGGAGGCTGGTTGGTATCCCATTCGCATAATATTCATTAGTCTCAAGACCCTCGGGCTCAAGAAATACCTGGTGCCGATCTCGCTCTGCAAAGCGCACGACCTTGTCTTCGATTGATGGACAATAGCGTGCCCCTATCCCCTTGATCTTGCCGCTATACAGGGGTGAACGATCCAGATTTGATAAAATGATCCTGTGAGTCTCAGCATTTGTATAGGTTATGAAGCAGGGAAGCTGCGGGTTCGTGATTTTGTCAGTGCTGTGGGAAAAAGGCAAGGGAGGTTCATCGCCATATTGCGGTTCTGTCTTTGAAAAGTCTATGGTTTTTGCATCGAGCCTCGGCGGTGTACCTGTCTTTAAACGTCCGATTTTGAGGCCAAAACTTCCAAGTGACTCAGACAATCCGTTTGATGGGAATTCACCTGCCCTTCCGGCAGAGAAATTCTCAAGCCCGATATGGATCAATCCCTTGAGGAAAGTCCCGGTTGTAACAATGACCGCCCGTGCTCCATAGAAAATCCCCAGTGACGTGAGAACACCCTTCACCTCCCCATTCTCGGTGATGATTTTTTCTGCCATTGCCTGCTTTATATCAAGGTGCTCCTGATACTCAAGAACCTTTCGCATGATAAGCTTGTATAAAACTCTGTCCGCCTGAGCGCGGAGAGACCATACCGCTGGCCCTTTCGACATGTTGAGCATCCTGAACTGGATTCCTGCCCGATCCGTGACCTTGGCCATTTCACCACCGAGCGCATCGATCTCCCGGACAAGATGTCCTTTTGCAAGCCCGCCGATTGCAGGATTGCATGACATCTGCGCAATGGTATCGAGGTTGATGGTGAAAAGGCAGGTTGAGAACCCCAAGCGCGCAGCAGCAAGGGCAGCCTCGCAGCCGGCATGTCCTGCACCTATGACGACTATGTCATAATCACGGTCTTTATACATGAATTTACTATAAAGGATTCTTTTGGGCTTATTCAATGAAGTGCCTCAAACAGCTTGTGTTATAATTTACGATATATGCAACCTACGGCAGCTTTCTGAAAACTCTTTGCAGCATTTACAGGTAAAGGAAGTCTTTGTTTCGATATAAAAAAATATTTCTGGGCGGGCCCTGCAACAACAACTGCATATATTGTCCTCCAGACCATAAAAATTCGCCACAGGTTGATTTCAGCACAATCAGGAATTCATTGGATCAGAAAGAGTCTGACAGTGTCGTATTGTATGGCGGGGAACCAACACTCAGAAATGATCTGCCGGATATTGTCAATGCAGCACGGGGAGAGGGCTACAGAAGAATTAAACTCCTCACAAACGGACGCGCTTTTTCAAACACCCATTATCTCCAGCAAGTAATGAATGCAGGGTGTTCTTTGTTTGAAATCACCTTGTGGGGATCCAATCCAAATCTCCATGAGTATCTGAGCAGTGCAGCCGGCAGTTTCCGGGAAACGATTAATGGGATAGAAAATGTATCAGGAGTCCCCCATGATAAATTCGTTTGCTTACGAATCCCGATATGCAAGGAAAACCTCTCAGATCTTGAAAATATCGTTATAATGGCCCTGAATTTGGGTACCAACCGCATCATCCTCTCCATGCAGGATCCAGCACTGTCATTTCAAGCGGTACTTCCCCATATTATCAACAGTATTAATATCAGTATCTTCAACCGGGTCTGGATACTGACCGAAGGCCTCCCTTTCTGCCTCATGCAGGGACTTGAACAGCATATCAGTGAAATTTTTTCCGGCTGGGAGACTCTATACGAAAGGATGTATCAGCACCACAAACAGTGCACTGAATGCGTATATAAGGAATTATGTCCCGGCACAGAAGTCCGTTACGTAAAGCAGTTTGGAGATCGTGAATTTTCGCCGGTGAGAGCAGGAAAATGCTTCCAGGATATCAAGGTACTCTATGACTAAAAAGAAAATTGCCCTGATTTCCTATAACTGGGCAAATCATTTTTCTCTGGCCCTCGGATATCTCAAGGCATACGCTCTAAAGAATAATTTTATCAGACAGAATACTGATATCGAGATTATTGATTTCGATACTGAGGGACTCAATGTACAGCAGGTCATCTATTACCTTTCACAGCGCAAGCCGGATATCATCGGATTTTCCAGTTACTGCTGGAATATAGAAAAGGTATTGGATACCGCAAGAATTTTGAAGACTCTCCATCCAGACATAAAAATAGCCCTCGGCGGGCCCGAGGTCGGACCGATCGGTTCAAAATATCTCGGGGAATATGCATTTCTTGATGTGGTTATTAAAGGAGAGGGGGAAGTCACCTTTGCTGAATTGCTGAAATATTATCTCGGTCAGGGCAGTCTTGAGGAGATAGCAGGGATCAGTTACCGTTTGAATGGGCAGGTTATTGAAAATCCCGACAGACCGCCGAT
>JALHSV010000486.1 GCA_022865525.1 Thermodesulfovibrionales bacterium | reverse complement strand
TAGAAACCCTTTGCATCATCTATCGACATCCTGAGCATCCTCATCGCAGCAATCCTGAGTCCCGGCTGTTCGAACCTTTTTATAACTTCACCGATCAGGTTTTTTTTCACTCCGTCCGGTTTTACGATTGATAATGTTCTCTCCATGGGTCCTCCGCTATATTGAAAGTTTCTCAACCAATTTTTTGACAGTTGCGCTGGATTTTCTGAACTGAGCCTTTTCTTCCTTTGTCAGTTTAACCTCAACAATCTTTTCCACACCCTTTTCTCCGAGTATGACGGGCACACCCATATAAATGTCCTTTATCCCGTACTCTCCGTTCAGAAACGCTGCACAGGGAAGCACCCGTTTCTCATCAAGCAGAATGGATTTAACCATCTGGAACGTTGATGCAGCCGGTGCATAATAGGCACTCCCTGATTTCAGAAAGGAAACTATTTCCGCGCCGCCATTTCTCGTCCGCTCTATCAGTGAGTCGATTTTCTTTTTTGGAAGAATCTCGGTTAATGGTATTCCCTTTACCGTAGTAAATCTGGGAAGAGGGAGCATGTCATCACCGTGACCCCCAAGCACGACGGCTTCAATGTCTTCAGGTGATATATGCAACTCCCAGGCAAGGAAAGCCGCCAGCCTGGAAGCATCGAGGATACCCCCCATCCCCATAACCCGCCTGCAGGAAAACTCTGTGGTCTTCCATGCGAGTTGAGCCATAACATCCATGGGATTTGTTACGATAATGACGATCGAGTTCGGAGAATGTTTTGCAATCTCCATGCATGCACCTCTGACGATATCAACATTTGCATGAAGAAGATCGCTCCGTGACATTCCCGGCTTTCTTGCAAGCCCTGCAGTGACAACAACAAGATCAGAACCTGTTGTATCAGCATATCTGTTTGTCCCTCTGATCGTAGCCGCTGAATTCCAGAGCGGACAGGCCTCGGCCATGTCCAGCGCCTTCCCCTGGGGCATTCCCTCGACGATATCAAAAAGCACAACGTCGGCTATCCCGGACTGCACAATGAGCTGAGCTGTTGTTGCACCGACATTGCCTGCTCCTATCACTGATATTTTTTTCTTCATCGCGGATTTTCATTATAAAGAATAAAGAGAGGGAATGGCAAGGAACGTCGGCGGCTATTTGCTGACTGCGCGGATGATCTTGGCGGCGAGGCGGAAAGTGGTTTCGTCGGCGGTTTTGATAAAGGTTTGAAGGGATTCCTTCAGTTGCTTATGGCTTTTTACATGCCCGATTTCGGCTTCATATAGGAAGAGGAATCCTGAACCAGTTTTGACGTATCTCACTTTCTCACAGGAATAAATGCTCTCGATCACCCTGACTATCCTGTGAAGTATAAGAGGTAATTGTTAGAAAGACAGAATAACGAACCAGGCCAACTGCAAGAATAAAGACCTGACCCTATTAGGGAAGCATTCCATATATTTATTTCCTGAACAGTCCGTTTTCCTATACTCTCACTTTTTCCTGAATGCCTCGGAAAACGGGGTATTTGCAAAACGCTTTGGCTTGATTTCCTTCGGAGGCATGCCCCTTTCCTTTTTCTTTTCCTCTTCTTTCAAAGCCTCGCAGGGTTTACCATGTATGTTCTTCATCGAAAGTGCTATGCGTTTACGCCTGAGGTCCACATCGAGGACTATCACGGTAACCTTCTGATGTACTTTCACCACATCGGCCGGATTTTTCACGTACTTGTCGGAAAGCTCGCTTATATGAACGAGGCCGTCCTGGTGGACGCCTATATCCACAAAAACACCGAAGGCTGTTATATTCGTAACTATGCCTGGGAGCTTCATCCCCGGCTTCACATCCTCCACTTTCTCTATCTCGTCCGCAAACCGAAAGGTTTCAAACTTTTTCCGAGGGTCACGCCCCGGCTTGGACAGTTCGGCCATAATGTCGGTCAGGGTAGGGACTCCTACCGTATCGGTAACATATCGGGCAAGGTCTACGGTTTTTCTGAGGCCGTCTTCTTTTATAAGGTCGGCGACGGAGCACCCGGCGTCTTTAGCCATTGCATCAACGATGTGATAACTTTCAGGATGCACGGCGCTCGCGTCAAGAGGGTTATCGCCGTCTCTGATGCGCAGGAAGCCCGCTGCCTGCTCAAAGGCCTTTGGCCCGAGGCGCGGCACCTTCCTGAGTTCCTTTCTCGACCTGAGAGGTCCGTTATCGTTCCTGAATTCAACGATATTCTTTGCAAGCTGAGGCCCTAGCCCAGATACATAGGTCAGCAGCTCTTTGCTGGCGGTATTGACTTCAACGCCTACCGCATTCACGCAACTGAGCACGACGTCGTCAAGACTTCTTTTTAACGAAGGCTGATCGACGTCGTGCTGGTACTGTCCGACGCCTATTGATTTCGGGTCTATCTTCACCAGTTCGGCAAGGGGGTCCATAAGCCGCCTCCCGATTGAGACGGAGCCTCGCACAGTCACGTCCCGGTCAGGGAACTCTTCGCGCGCTGCCTTGGAAGCGGAATAGATGGATGCGCCGCTCTCGTTCACCATCATAACGGAGATATTCTCCGGAAGATCAATAGCCCGGACAAAGGTCTCGGTCTCCCTGCCCGCAGTGCCGTTCCCTATCGCAATCGCCTCTATCCCGAACCTGCCGCAAAGGTCCTTAATCTTTTCAGACGCCTCCGATACTGCCTTATCTGAAAAATGGGGATAAATAGTATCGCTCTCAAGAAGCTTCCCCTGTCCGTCAAGACAAACCACCTTGCAGCCTGTCCTGAAGCCGGGGTCAATCGCAAGGATATTTTTCCCGCCGAGTGGAGGGGCGAGGAGGAGCTGCCTCAGATTTTCGGCAAACACCCTTACCGCATCTTCATCCGCCCGTTTTTTGGCTGCAAGGCGCATCTCCGCCTCTATCGAGAGGGAGAGCAGCCTCTTAAAACCATCGTGCAAAGCGGTCCTTACCTGTCGCGACGCTGGAAAGTTGTCCTTTATGAAAATGTCCTCAAGGAGCGCGAACGCTTCATCTTCAGGGGGAAGTATCCTGAGACTTAAATAGCATTCCTTCTCACCTCGGCGTATTGCAAGGATTCTATGTGAAGGCGCGCCTGAAAACGGTTCTTCCCACTCAAAGTAATCACGATACTTTATACCTTCTTCCTCTTTGCCGGAGACGACTTTTGACCTCATCACACCCTTAAGAGTATAGAGTTCACGCATCCTCTCGCGCGCCCGCCGGTCTTCACTTATCCATTCCGCAATGATGTCGCGTGCGCCTGAAAGGGCGTCCTCAAAGGATTCGACTCCTTTTTCCGGATCAACAAAAGCTGAGGCTTCTTTCTCAGGGTCTATTTCGCCCTGTTCGAAAATCTTTATAGCAAGCGGTTCGAGACCCCTCTCTTTAGCCGCCATCGCCCTTGTCCGCCGTTTCGGCCTGAAAGGTAGATAGATATCCTCAAGTTCAGTCATGGAAGAAGCGCCTTCAACCTTTGCCCTTATCTCATCAGTCAGAAGGCCGCGCTCATCAAGAGATTTCAGGACCGCCTCCCTCCGCTTGTCTAATTCGGCCAAATGTTCCAGCCTGTCCCTGATTGCGGCAATAGCAACCTCGTCAAGGCTGCCGGTCGCCTCTTTTCTATACCTCGCAATAAAGGGTACCGTCGCCCCTTCTTCAAGCAGCAGGGCCGTTGCCCTGACCTGTGCGGTCTTGAGCCCAAGCTCTCCGGCGATAATCGAAAGGTGTATTTCCGTCATCTATCTATTTCTCTCCTTATCCGGTCGCTCCATCATTACCTGCCTGCCGCGCAGGTTTTCGTAAATCAGGCCTGCAGCAATCCCTTTATAGATTTCTCGTCTATATCTTCACGTATTTTCACGGCGTCGATGCTTTCGAGAGCCTAAATAAGGGTCAGGTCTTGTTTCTTGTACTATGGTATGCCCCATATTTTCTTCTCCCCAGTCCTTTCCGGCGATTCTGCACTTGCTCCCCTTCTTAGTTTGATGCTTCCCATCGAATATACATATTTGTACCAGTAATGCTCAATAATTTCAAGAAATTTGGGACGTTTATAAGCAGGTGTTAATCAAAGAATTCCTCGATGCTCTGCTGCGGGGTAGTCATTGATATTTGAAGAAAATATTCGTAGTGTGAAGTTGATGAAAAACTGTGCCCTGCATACTTCCTTCTAAAGTAACGTGCTTTAGGGAATGGATATTAAGGGATCAAAATAGCAGGTTTGCATCGGACAAGCGTCTGGACAATAGAAAATCTTCATCATTAGCCTGCTTATAAGCAACGCTTACTGGACCCTTGCCTGTTATACGGGATCCATTTTGACAGG
>JALHSV010000485.1 GCA_022865525.1 Thermodesulfovibrionales bacterium | reverse complement strand
TTCATCACGGTCATCCAGCAAGACCGCACGGCCTTTTGCCTGCAAATCCCGGTAAAGGTTTTCAGCAACCTCTCTCGTCGTCGCATCGTTCATATTCAAGGGCAGTAGTTCAATATCGAACGGCGCGATGCTCTTCGGCCAGATGATGCCGTCTTTGTCATGATTTTGCTCGATCGCTGCAGCAGCAATTCGTGCCGGCCCGATACCGTAGCTTCCCATGATAACCGGTTTTTCCTGTCCCTTTTCATCAAGATACAATGCTTTCAGAGGGATTGCATATTTAGTGCCGAGCTTAAAGATATTTCCTATTTCAATTACGCGTTCGATCCTTATTGGGGTGTTGCATTTCGCGCACAAATCACCTTCTTTTGCAAGAGTTATGTCATGCCACGCAGCGGTGAAATCCCTTCCGGGTCTTATACCTTTTAGGTGGTAGTGCTGCCTGTTCGCGCCGCCCACATAAGCGCCCTCCTGAAGACAGACGTCGGCGACAGTCCGGATATTATGGCCCATGGGACCTATAAAACCAGCTTCAACGCCGAGGATCTCTTTTATCTCTTCTTTCTGTGCAGGTCTGTATTTACCAATGATCCTCCCAAGCTTTTTTTCGTGCAGCTCCTGATCTCCTCTCACAAGGGCAAGCACAGGGCCGTCATCACTGATGACCAACAGGCTTTTTATGAAATATTCCGGCTTAAGCTTCAGAAAATTTGAAACCTCCTGAACTGTGCGCTTTTCAGGGGTGTGGACTTCTTCCGGTTCCCAGTCCATGCTCTCTATGTTCTTCGGATTCGAAAGAGCGAGTTCTACATTTGCGGCATACCCGCAGGAATCGCAGAGAACAACCTCATCCTCTCCGGCAGGGCTCGGAGCCATGAATTCATGCGAGGTTGCACCGCCCATCATGCCCGGGTCCGACTGTACCATATAAAATTTCAGCCCGCACCTCGAAAATATCTTCTGATATGCCTCAGCGTGGAGTTGATAGTTCCTTTCGAGCCCCTCTTCGTCGGCATCGAAACTATAGCTGTCCTTCATCAGGAATTCCCTCGTCCTGAGTACCCCGCTCTTCGGCCTGGCCTCATCCCTCAGTTTCGTCTGGACCTGATACCACACCTGCGGCAGTTCCCTGTATGAGCGGATTTCCCTTGCTGCAAGCCATGTCATTATTTCTTCGTGGGTCATGCCGAGGCACATATCACGGCCGGTCCTGTCCTTCAGCCTGAACATCTCATCCCCTATCTCATACCACCTTCCGGTCTCCTGCCATATCTCAGCCGGATGCAGCGCCGGCAGGGCAATCTCCTGTGCGCCTATGGCGTTCATCTCCTCGCGGAGGATTCTGTGTATTCTTTCTATAACCCTGATCCCGAGGGGCAGATAGATGTAGAGTCCTGCTGCAAGCTGTCTGATATACCCGGCTCTCAGCATAAGGATATGACTTACTGCCTCCGCATCAGAAGGAACTTCCCGCAGGGTTGGTATGAGCATCTTTGAAAATCGCATTGTTATACTCCTTTTCTCTTCAACAGTTTTCTGGGTATCCGCTCTGACATCTAATATAGAAAAATTCATGATAAAAGTGTTACATTAATTTAATGAAAGGGGGATAATGTGCTCAGGAGACTACCAATAACACCGGGCGGCTACCAGAAACTTCAGGGAGAACTGGAAAAACTGCTGAAAGTTGACAGACCCAAGAATATCAGGGACATCTCTGAGGCAAGGGCACACGGGGATCTTTCAGAGAATGCAGAATACCATGCTGCAAAGGAAAGACAGTCCTTCATCGAAGGAAGGATCCAGGATCTGAAAACCAAACTTGCCCTTGCGGATGTTATCAACCCCTCGAAGATCTCACAGAAAAAAATTGCCTTCGGGGCTACCGTAAAAGTTGTCGACCTCTTGTCTGACGAAGAGAAAATATTTATGCTTGTCGGCCCTGAAGAAGCGGATGCGAAAAACGGGAAAATATCCATCAGTTCGCCTGTAGGCAAAGCTTTGCTGAACAAGGAAGTCGGCGATGTTGTCAACATCAAGGTTCCTGCAAAAACATTGGAGTATGAGATATTAGAGATCAGCTTTGTATAAGATTTTTAAGGCAAAAGTAATCGATAACCTTCCCTTAAACAAGAAGAATTACCTCCTCACGATAGAGCCTCTCGACCCGATATCTGAACCGTCCCCAGGTCAGTTTTATATGGTAGGAACAGGCAATTCATTCGATCCCTTGTTAAAACGGCCCTTCAGTTATTTCAGAAAAACTGCACAAGCTATTCAATTCCTTTACACCGTGAAGGGCAAAGGTACAGCACAGATGAAAGCATTGAAGCCGGGCGATGGAATGCAGGTAATCGGTCCTCTCGGCACAGGTTATCCGAAACCTCCGAAGGGATATATTCCCCTGCTCATTGCGGGTGGAATAGGTATCGCCTCCCTCTTCTCTCTTGCAGAATGTTTCACAAAAAAACCCTCCCTCATATACGGCTCCCGGTGCAAAGATGATCTCCTTATTTTGAACGAATTAGAGAAATTAGGGAGCGAGCTCATAACCTGTACTGATGACTGCTCTTTCGGCAGGGAAGGTATGGTGACTGATGTCCTGACCAATTTCCTGGATTCTCCGTCTTCAAAAGGCACTTCGTATATGATCTATGCCTGCGGCCCAAAGCCTATGCTTGCTGCTATATCTCAGATTGCCCTTGACAAACATATCAAGGGATATGTGTCTCTTGAGGAAAATATGGCATGCGGTTTCGGTGCATGTCTCGGATGTTCGGTAAAAACAGGTAAAGGATATAAGAGAGTGTGCAAGGAAGGGCCTGTATTTCCTATAGAGGACATAGTATGGTAATCGATACATTCTGCAATGAAGGGATTGTATTGTCCTCTTGCTCATTCTCGTCCCGATATTCATCGGGACTCCGAGGTGAATTCTGTCTTCGACAGTATTCAAATCCGCTCAAGGACAATACAATCCCTTACCACGACTGATTATTCTATGGATTTATCTGTCAACATAGGCAAACTTAAACTCAAAAACCCTGTTATGACGGCATCCGGCACGTTCGGATACGGAGAGGAATACGCTGACTTTGTCGACCTGAACCTGCTTGGCGGTATTGTGGTTAAAGGCATATCACTGAAACCGATGGAGGGGAATCCCGCACCGAGGATATGTGAGACCCCCTGTGGAATGCTGAATGCAATCGGCCTTCAGAATGTCGGCCTGAAGACGTTTTTACGAGATAAACTGCCTTACCTCAGGAATTTCGATACAAAGATTGTCGTCAATATCCTCGGCAACAGCGTTCAGGAATACGTCAGGCTCGCAAAAACGCTTGTTGACACAGGTGTTGACGGGATTGAATTGAACGTGTCATGTCCGAATGTGAAAAAGGGCGGGATGACCTTTGGCATCGATCCGCGGTCACTCGCAAAGCTCATAACCGCTGTCAAACGAACTGTTAGCAGCACGGTTCTCATAACAAAGCTGTCCCCGAATGTATCCAGCATACCTGATTTTTCACGGGTAGCCGAGGATGCCGGCAGCGACGCCATATCACTCATCAATACCATCCCCGCATTGTCGATTGATACCGAGACATGGAAGCCCAGGCTTGCAAATGTCACTGGCGGGTTGTCAGGCCCGGCAATCAAACCAATCGCTTTAAGAATGGTCTGGGAGGCATCGCAGGCTGTAAGCATTCCTGTTATCGGCATAGGCGGTATTACCAATGCCCTGGATGCTTTAGAATTCTTGCTTGCAGGGGCTTCTGCTGTTCAGGTGGGCACAGGTAATTTCCTGAATCCGAAAGCGACCATTGAGATTATTAGCGGATTAGCTGCTTATTTGCGGAGAAAGAATATTCAGACCATCGGGGATATAATCGGAGGCATGAAAGGAACAAAATCCGGTCATAACCCTGACCACTGATTTTAGGTACAAACATTTTCAGTATGAGACTGGTAATAAAAAATTCCAAAAACTCCTGATTTAGGTTTCCGCATAATTCCCTCCCCCTTGAGGGGGGAGGGTTAGGGAGAGGGTGTTCTATGGATATTATTTTCAACACCCTCCCCCTTCATCCCCTCCCCTCAAGGGAGGGGAGATAATAGATATCTCGCAACTTCTTTTGGTGTGGCTCATTGATCCTTCCCCACAATACAATGCGCCTAAACTGGTATAATACTGCCTATGTTTCTTGTGGGATTGACCGGCAACTATGGAACGGGAAAGAGTACGGTTCTAAAAATATTTCAGAAACTCGGCGCGCTTACCTATGATGCAGATAAAATCGTTGAATCACTGCTTCAGGAAACAGAAGTTCTGCAACAAATCAGAAACCTTTTCGGTGACGGGATATTTCAGGCAAACGGCGGGCTGGACAAACAAAAAGTTGCCGCCATAATCTTTTCAGATAATGCCTCGCGACGTTCTCTCGAAGACATCCTTCATCCTCTTGTATTCAAGAAGATAAACCGCCTTCTTGAGCACCCAGACAGGAAAAGCAGGATCGTTGTTGTCGAGACGCCATTGCTTTTTGAACGCGGTTATGAAGGCAGGTTTCAATGTATCATTACGGTGCAGACAGAACAGGAGAGAGCATTGCACCGTCTTGAAAAAAAAAGATTAAAACGGGAAGAAGCTCTCCAGAGGATACGATCGCAGCTTCCCATTGAGGAAAAAATCAGGAAATCTGATTTTACCGTCAATAACAATGGAACACCGGCAGAGACGGAGC
>JALHSV010000484.1 GCA_022865525.1 Thermodesulfovibrionales bacterium | reverse complement strand
TCACAGAAAAACAGAATAGTAAAGATAAGTGAAGGGGTAAAATCAGGGGCAATTAATCCCCATCTCCTCCCTACTATTTTTTGGTTACTCGTTGACTCTCTTTACATCCGCACCGATTTTCCGGAGTTTTTCTTCCATCTTTTCGTATCCCCTGTCGAGGTGATAAATCCTGCGTATCTCTGTTTCTCCCTTAGCGGCAAGCGCTGCAACAACAAGAGACGCACTTGCGCGCAAATCCGTAGCCATGAGAGGAGCACCTTTCAGTTTGCTGATTCCCTTAACGGTAGAAATTCCTCCTTCCACAACGATATCCGCCCCCATCCTCATCAGTTCAGCAACATGCATAAACCTGTTCTCAAATATTGTCTCCTTTATAATGCTTGTACCGTCTGCAACAGACATAAGCGCCATAAACTGTGCCTGCATATCAGTGGGGAATCCTGGATATGGCATGGTCTTGATATTGGTGGATTTCAATTTCGCGGGTCCGAGTACCCGAAGACCTTCTTCTCTTTTCTCAAAAAGAAGGCCTGCATCCCTGAGCTTCATAATCAGGGCATCAAGATGCTCAATCCTGCATTCCTTTAGCGTAATATCACTGCCCGTAATTCCAGCTATCGTCATAAATGTTCCCGCTTCAATCCTGTCGGGTATGATTGAATAATTCATGGGCCTCAATTCATCAACCCCTTCAATCTCAATAATGCTTTCTCCTGCTCCTTTGATCCGTGCGCCCATCGAAATAAGGGCACTCGCGAAATCTGCAACTTCAGGTTCCCGTGCAGCATTCTCAAGAAAGGTTGTGCCTCTTGCAAGTGTGGCTGCCATCATCAGATTTTCTGTACCGGTAACCGTTGGCATATCAAAATAAATCGATGCACCCCGAAGTCTCTTCGCCCTGGCAATGACGTAGCCGGATTCGAGTTTCACATCTGCCCCCATTTTCTCCAGACCCATCAGATGCAGATTGATCGGCCTGGCACCGATAGCGCATCCACCCGGCAAAGACACCTTTGCGCAACCGAATTTTGCAAGCAGAGGTCCAAGCACAAGTATAGACGCTCTCATAGTCCGAACAAGATCATATGGTGCTTCGAAGATCTTAATTTTTTCAGTATTGATAATTGCCTTCTGTTCCTCATAATGAAAGCCCGCTCCGAGATTTGCGAGGAGTCTTCCCATCGTCATAATGTCTCTCAGGTTAGGCACCTTGTGGATAGTAGAATATCCGGAAGACAAAAGCGATGCAGCCATGATCGGAAGAGCTGCATTCTTTGCTCCGCTTATGGTAACTTCGCCCTTAAGTCTCCTGCCGCCGCGAATAATCAGTTTGTCCATTATGAAACCTCTGAATTTTTTTGATATTTATTATAATATTAATAAAATGGAAAAAGGTATCAGGAAACAGATAGAGAATATGATTGGAGGCATAGAATGTCCAAAGGGATTTCAATGCTATAAATCGGGGTTTGCCAACCTCTGCAGGGCAAGAGATATCGGTATAGAATCATTTCTCGAATGCCTTGAAAAAAATCCGAAGGCGTGCACATTCTCCTTTCCTTTTGGTCTTATTCACCTCTGTCAATGTCCTCTCAGAATCTATATAGCCAAGAAATTGCAAAAGTGACAGAGGTGAATGAGATCAGCTTCACCATAAATCTGACCTGACCGTATTTTCATATTGCTGAAATAAAATTTTGTGAGCTATACTTTAGATGCTGAATTTCTTATTTCAAAATCCCAAGAATTGTAAAGACCAGGAGTGAAGACATGCCCTTTTTTGGTGAACTCTTTGTCAGCGATATCCTAAAAAAACCGATACTTGACCCGAAAGGCGAGGAAATCGGCAAGGTACGGGACATTGTCGTGATTAAGGGAGAGCCGTTCCCAAAGGTGTCTGCCCTTATTGTTGAGCGGAAGAAGAGGCTTTTCAATCTTCCATGGAATAACCTGAATATATTCAATAAGAGAATCATTTCCGCACAGATTTACAGTGATCTTCTGCAACACTATGACTATAGCGAAACAGACCTCCTGATTGTCAGGGACATCTTTGATAAACAGATTGTTGATGCGAACGGTGCAAGAGTTGTCAGGGTGAATGATGTGAAGCTTGAAGGGTTTGATTCAGCAGCCATTCTCGTTGCAGTCGATGTGGGCATGAGGGGTATCATGCGCAGGCTCGGCGTTGAAAGAGGCGGGGAGGACATGATGAGGCTCTTCAAAAAGCATCTTCCTTATAATCTCATAAGCTGGAATTACATTCAGCCACTGGAACCAAAACTGAACAAGATATCACTTACGGTACCCCGGCAGATGGTATCCGAACTCCATCCTGCTGATCTTGCCGATATTATCAGCCAGGTCTCACACAAAGAAGGGGCATCGTTTTTTAAAGGTCTCGATGTAGAAACAGCCGCTGAAGCCCTTTCCGAACTTCAACCCGATGTGCAGGCAGCAATCATAACCGGTATGGATACAGATTCCGCTGCCGACATTATTGAAGAAATGCCTCCTGACGAAGCTGCAGATGTCCTGAGTGACCTGCCGGTAGACAAGGCAAAGGAAATTCTTGAACACATCGAAAAAGATGAGGCCGAGGATATCCAGGAGCTCCTGAGCCATGAAGAAGATACTGCCGGAGGATTGATGACGAATCAATTTATCGCCTATCGCCCGGATATACTCGTAAAAGATGCTATAGAGAAATTCAGGAAAGATGCCGAGGAAGTTGAAACAGTCTATTATCTCTACGTAACCGATGCGGATGAAAAAATCATGGGCGTCATCTCATTGAGGGATCTTCTTCTTGCATCATTGGATGCCAAACTCTCTGATATTATGAAGACAAAGCTGAAAATAGTCTCCCCTGACACTGATGAAATCGAGGTTGCTGAGATTGTATCGAAGTACAATCTTGTTGCAATTCCGGTAGTGGATTCCGAAGGATATATGCTCGGTATCGTCACCATCGATGATGTTGTCGACAGAATTCTTCCACCTGCTGCGAAATGTAAAAGGAGGAAGGTATGAGCATCTGGAGAAGAATTGCCATCTTTCTGTCCATCATGGGCCCGGGGATTATCACAGCAAACATCGACAACGACGCAAGTGGTATCACAACCTATTCAGTAGCCGGTGCGCGATTCGGATACGCTCTCCTCTGGACATTGATTCCCACTACCGTTGCGCTGATCGTCATACAGGAAATGGTCGCAAGAATGGCCGTAGTCACCGGCAAGGGACTGTCTGATTTGATACGGGAAAATTACGGCGTCAGGTCAACCTTCTATATGATGACCATCCTCTTCATCGCCAATTTCGGGACGACAGTCGCTGATTTCGCCGGATGGGCTGCAAGTATGGAGATTCTTGGTCTCAGCAAGTATCTGATGGTTCCGCTCGGTGCATTATTTATATGGTTTTTGGTCGTAAAAGGGAGCTACCGTTTTGTTGAGCGTATTCTCCTTGTTGCATGCCTCCTCTATTTTGGGTATGTCCTTTCAGGTTTTATGGCGAAGCCGGAGTGGTCACGCGTCATGCATGCAACCTTTGTCCCGCAGATTCAATGGAATGCTGAGTTCATGATGCTCAGCATAGCGATTATCGGGACGACCATAACTCCATGGATGCAGTTTTATCTGCAGTCATCGATAGCCGAGAAAGGGATCAAGAAAGAGGAATATAAAGCGACAAGACTTGATGTATTTATCGGGTGCGGTATTACGGATATCGTCTCTTTTTTCATCATCGTCACCTGTGCAACCACCCTTTTCCCTCTCGGAATGAGGATCAATGAAGCTTCTGAGGCGGCACTTGCACTGAAACCTCTTGCCGGCAACTACGCATTCCTCATATTCGCTGTCTGCCTTGCAAATGCATCATTGCTCGGCGCAATTATTGTCCCCCTTGCAACGTCATATTACATTTGTGAAGCCATGGGATGGGAAAGGGGCGTTAACAAAACGTTCAGGGAGGCACCTCAGTTTATGTGGATTTATACCTTCATGATCGTCATTGCTGTCATTGTGATACTCATCCCTGACGCACCTCTGGTTTTCCTGATGGTTCTCTCTTCTGTGCTGAACGGCATGCTTCTACCCTTTGTGCTGATTTATGCGCTGTCGCTCGTCAACAACAAAAAAATCATGGGAGAATATGTGAATCCGAAGTTTTATAACGTCATATCATGGGGAACAATTGGTGCTATAACCGCACTCACTGTTTTCTTCGTAATCACCATATTTATTCCTGCGGGGCTCTGATATGGTTAAATCAATCGAATGGGTCGACGGTAAAGTCATAATGCTTGATCAGTCAAAGCTGCCCTTTGAAGTCACGTATATCACCTGCACTGATTACCTGATGGTGGCAGAAGGTATCAGGAAACTCAGGATACGTGGTGCGCCTGCCATTGGCATAGCCGCAGCAATGGGTATCGCACTGGCAGCTCAGGATATACACGCGAGGAATTCTGCACAGTTTATGAAAGCTATCGAACCAGTTTTTCATGAGATGCTCTCTACACGTCCAACAGCCGTTAATATCTCCTGGGCTGTTGAAAGACTGAAAAAGGTTATAAAAAGCAAAAGGGATGAATCTGTATCCGGACTCAAGCAAATCCTTATCAGGGAAGCGCAGTCCATCCTCGATGAGGACATTGCAGTCAATAAGGCAATCGGCAGATGGGGAGCAGAATTCATCAAAGACGGAGATACAATCCTTACCCATTGCAATGCCGGTTCACTCGCGACGGGCGGATACGGCACAGCAACAGCACCAATGCTTGTTGCGAGAGATCAGGGGAAAAAGATTCAGGTCATAGCAGATGAAACAAGACCTGTACTTCAGGGTGCACGGCTTACTGCATGGGAACTCATGCAGGAAAATATTCCGGTAACCCTCATTACGGACAGTACAGCCGGTTCTCTTCTCAGGAGAGGTGAGATAGACCTTGTGATTGTGGGTACTGACAGGACAGCACGGAACGGTGATGTGGCAAACAAGATCGGCACCTATCCCCTGTCAGTGCTCTCCAGAGAGAACAAGGTTCCTTTTTATGTTGCGGCCCCGTTCAGCAGCATTGACTTTTCCACTGCTTCAGGTGACCGCATTCCGATCGAAGAGAGGAGCCCAGAAGAGGTGACCCATATTCTTGGGATATATCCCATCGCACCGAAAGGGGTAAAAGCAAGAAATATCGCCTTCGATGTAACCCCTCATAAATATGTAACGGCGATAATAACCGAAAAAGGTGCCTTCAAGCCGACAGATATCAGGAAATTATCCCGTCAAAATGTCGATTTAGATAGTATCCGTCTAAAAAGATGAGAGAACTGTCATTCCCGCAATCCCGCACACGGGAGGTCGGGAATCCTTCTGAGAAATTCCCGGAAAGATTCCGGACAAGCCGGAATGACATACTTGAAGTAAAAATATTGACAGACAATAATGCGAATCCCTTTCATTTGCTTGACTTTAAAACAGAGGCTACACTACCATTAAGAATGCATTTAGACGACATCTTCAGATCATATGAAACAGACCTCAGGCTTGCAGAAGACAGGATGAAAGATCTTTTTCAAAGTCCTGTCCTGACCATACCGCTCATAGGAAAGCATATCCTCGACGGCGGCGGAAAGAGAATGAGGCCGCTCATCCTTTTGCTCAGTTCAGAGCTTTCAGGATATACCGGTGATGCCCGACTTACCCTTGCAGGAATAATCGAGTCCATTCATACTGCATCTCTCCTGCATGATGATGTTGTCGATAGTGCAGACATACGGAGAGGCAAAACCCCTGCTCACTCGATTTGGGGGAATCAAGTCGTCATCCTGATGGGCGACTTCCTTTACTCCAACGCCCTGAGGCTTGCAGTCAGGCAGGAAAGCCAGCGTATTATGGAAGCCCTCTCCGAGGCAACAACCCGAATGACAGAGGGTGAGTTATTGCAGCTTTCCAAAACAGGAGACCCGGATATTACGGAAGACGACTACCTTGCTATTATATCGGCAAAGACTGCCGCATTAATTTCTGCAGCCTGCAGAATAGGTGCAATCCTTGGCTCATTACCTGAAGAGAAAGAAAATGCACTGGCAATGTTCGGGAAAAAAGTAGGCATGGCTTTCCAGATGGCAGATGATATCCTGGACTACATGGCAGATGAAGGAGAACTTGGCAAACGTTTGGGAAAGGACCTCAGGGAAGGCAAAATAACTCTTCCTCTTATTTATCTCCTGAAAAAAGCTGACCCCCGTGAGAAAGACGAAGTGAGAAAAAGTATTCAGGATGGGTTTAAAAAGAGTGGTCTCATGAAAATTCTCAGGCTCTTTAAAAAATATACTATAATTGAAACTTCCCTCATAAAGGCCGATCATCTGATTGCTGATGCAAAAGCTGAACTTTCTCTCTTTCCGGACTCCCCGGCAAAAGAAGCACTTTTTAGAATAGCCGATTATTCCCTGTCAAGGAGCAAATGAATGCATCCCCTTGTGGAACTCGCAAAAAAGAGCATCGAAGCACATGTCAGGGAAGGCACAACAGTCGGCTTACCAGAACCCCTGCCTGCCGAAATGTCAGGGAGGGCGGGAGTATTCGTCAGCATTAAGAAGCGCGGTGAATTGAGAGGATGCATCGGGACATTTCAGCCTTCATCCGAATGTATCGGGTCAGAAACAGTAACGAATGCCATATCTGCTGCAACAAAAGACCCGAGGTTTACCCCTGTCGTGGAAGTAGAACTCGGGGATTTAACCTATTCTGTTGATGTGCTTTCCTGTCCTGAAAAAGTATCCGGTCTGTCCGACCTTAATCCAACAAAGTACGGTATCATTGTCGTCAGCGGGTTCAGAAGAGGATTATTACTGCCTGATCTTGAAGGAGTTGATACGATAGAAGAGCAATTGAAAATCACGAAAATGAAAGCCGGGATACTTCCTCATGAAGAAGTGGAAATCTATCGGTTTGAGGTTATACGATACATATGACAGAAATTCCCCTCACGGGTACCATAAGAGACTTTAGCCTTCCGAAAATCCTTGCTTTTCTGAACAGGAGCATGAAAACAGGAACCCTTGTCATAAAAACCCCTTCTTTTACGAAAAAAGTTTACATCATCAAAGGAGAAGCGATTTTTGCCTCTTCATCATATGAAGATGACAGGCTTGGCGAAATGCTGATCAAGGCGGGGAAAATCACCATGGAACAGTATGACGAGTCTGTAAGACTCCTGAGGCAATCGGACAAAAGGCAGGGAACAATCCTTGTTGAACTCGGTTATCTTGCGCAAAAAGACTTGTTCTGGGGGGTAAAAAATCAGGTTAAAGAGATAATCTGCAGCCTTTTCGTGTTAGAAGATGCGGAATATGAATTTGTCGAAGGTGAGATTCCTGTTCAGGAGGTCATAACCCTGAAAATAAGCATGAACAATCTCATTTACGAGGGGATAAAAAGAATCGACAACAAGTAATCATTTTCTCTTGAATACCCCGCTCCTGCCACCCTGTTTTTCCATGAGCATAATGTCCGAAATCACCATATCTTTATCAACAGCCTTGCACATATCATAAATCGTTAACGCTGCGACAGAAACTGCAGTCAATGCCTCCATTTCAACACCTGTCTGTCCTGTGACCTTCACTTTCGCTTCAATATCAATCTTATTTTTTCTCGTATCGATACTCAGGTCAACATCGACTGAACTGATATTCAACGGGTGGCACATAGGTATCAGTTCTGCGGTTTTCTTTGCTGCCATAATACCTGCAATGCGTGCAACGCAGAGCACGTCACCTTTAGGGATTTTTTTATCCTGAATCAGTTTCAGGGTTTCAGGTCTCATCGAAACAGACCCTTTTGCTACGGCTACCCGTTTGGTTGATTGCTTATCGCTGACATCAACCATTTGCGCCCTACCCTGTTTATCAAGATGTGTGAGCTTTTTCATGATCGTCGTTTTTGGTGCCGAAGGCGGGACTCGAACCCGCACGGCCTTGCGACCACTAGACCCTGAACCTAGCGCGTCTGCCAGTTCCGCCACTTCGGCTCCCTCAATATTATACACGACCTCGGTTTTGTTTGGGAGAAGTACCACGGAGGAACAAGGAGCCGAATGCACCTAACAGGGCCACCCCAGCAGCAAGCAACAGCGCCGGGGATATGGAATGGTTGGCATCTGCTACAATGCCGGCGACACCCGGACCGGCAGCCTGGCCAATGCCAAAGAAAAGCGTGACAAAGCCAAGTCCCGCCGGTGCAAGCCTTGGACCAAGGAGATCTCCGCACGTTGCAGCCATAATTGCAGGGATACTCCATGCCGAAAGTCCGAACAGGACGGCGGAAAGAACGAATCCAGGCGTCGAGGGCCAGAGCGCAAACAAGCCGAAGGCAGTCGCCTGGATAATATAGACGATTACGAGGGCTGTTTTGCGTCCAAGAGTGTCTGAGACTGATCCCCAGATCAAACCACATAACAGGCTTAACCAACCCATCATCATGAACAGCCTGCCGGCTGACCCCTGCGTGTATCCACCCTCAGTTATCAGGTACTTGGTAAAGAAGGTCATGTAGATGATGTATGAGAATCCAAAAGCAACGTAGATCAGACCCAAATGCCATACGATGCCGGAACGATAGACTCTTCCCCAGTTCAATTCTCTCACGTTGACTGTGACAGTCTCGCTGTCTCCCTGAGCACCTAAGGGAAGAAGTCCGAGTTCCGAAGGACAATTGCGGAGAATAGTGAAGGCAAGAACCGCCAACCCCAGGGTTATCCCTGCGAAAATAAACCAACACATACGCCACCCGTTCCAGCCGTAAGCTGTGAGCACGTGCGGCACAAGAAGTCCAAGGACAATTAACGCTATCGAAGAGCCTGTTACGCCTATCCCTGTGGCCAGACCGGAGCGACGCTGAACAAACCATGCGGCGAGCAGTCCCAGGGCTGGAACATTGCTGGCACCGCTGCCGATACCGGTAAGCGCCCTCCATGCCGCAGCATCGGCAAAACTATTTGCG
>JALHSV010000483.1 GCA_022865525.1 Thermodesulfovibrionales bacterium | reverse complement strand
GTCCATGACCGTGACCCGGCTTCCTGCCAGCTGCAGGGCCTCGGCCGGGCAGCTTATGGCGCAAAGGCCGCAGCCAACGCATTTATTTCTATCCAGGAAAATAGTGCCGCCCCTTTTTTTTAAGGCATTTTTCGGGCAGGCGTTCAGGCAATCAGCACACTCTTTCAGGCAGCGGTCGGGGAAAACCACGATCTCCGCAGTCGGGGAAATGCCTTCGGGATTGTGGCACCAAGCGCAGCGCAGGGGGCAGCCTTTGAAAAAAATCGTGCTGCGAATGCCGGGGCCGTCGTGGATAGCGAATTTTTTGATCGAAAAAATAGTTCCTTTCGGCTGCATATACTGATATCTGATATATCAGATGTTTTGATAAAAGTCAATACTGAATTGAACTTATTTGAACACTATCTCTGATAATCTAAACGGTCCAAATCCCCCCTTTTTCCCCCCTTTAAGTAAGGGGGGAGGGAAAAAGAGCAACATTGCTTATCTCTTAACCCCCTTTATTTAAGGGGGGTGGCGCAAGCCGGGGGGATCTGAATATCGTCCAGCAATGCCTTACGCATCATGTATTACACTTCTTGCTTTCTAAACTTCCTTTTTCCTGATTTGTCAAAAATATTTTTACTGGAGTATACTGCCGGCATGAAAGAAGCAAAGGGCATAATCAATGTGAAATCCCTGAAAGAGCAGGTTTACGAATACCTGCGCCAACAGTTCCAGCAGCACCGCCTGCAGCCGGGAGCGGTGATCAACATGGAGGCCACCAGCAAAAAACTGGGCATAAGCAAAACGCCTTTGCGCGACGCGCTGATCCAACTGGAGATGGAAGGATTCGTCACCATCAGCCCACGGCGGGGCATATTCGTCAATGAATTGCCCTTGGCTGAGATCAGGGAATTCTACCAGGTGATCGGCGCCCTGGAAAGTTCGGCCTTGCAAGCGGCCTTTTCCCGGCTTGGGGAGTCGGGTATCCGCAAAATGGACCAATTGAACCGCCAGATGCAAAAGGTCATTGATCATGACGATTTTGACCTTTTTTACCAAAAAAACCTCCTTTTTCACGACATTTTTATCGAGCTGAGCGGCAACAAGACCTTGATACGCATTATCGGCAACTTGAAAAAGCGGCTCTATGATTTTCCCCAGCAGCGGCAATGGATCAAGGAATGGGAGGAATCGTCCATTCGCGAGCACCAGGAGATCGTGGATTTTCTGGCAGCCGGTGACGCTCAATCGGCGGCGCTTTTCTTGCGCGACGTGCATTGGTCGTTCGCGGTCCAGGAAAAGTTTATCCGTAAATATTACGCTTCGGCACAGGCCTGAAGCGGCAGAGGCAGCGCCCCCCGGGAAATATTTTGATTCTTGACAGGGGTTTTGAAGTCGGGTATAATCCGCTTGAGTTGGGATGTCGTCCAATGGCAGGACATGCGACTCTGGATCGTATAATCGGGGTTCGAGTCCCTGCATCCCAGCCATTTTTCATTTTGGCAATAAGCGGTAGTTTCTTTTTTACACCGCTTTTTTTACCTTCGTGGCGCTATCGTCTAGGGGTTAGGACGGGTGATTCTCAGTCACTAAACCGGGGTTCGAATCCCCGTAGCGCTGCCACATTCTTTATATCTATTCTCGGGGATGAGAACCCCGGTTTATAATTCCCGGGGTTCGACCAATTCGCAGCAGCGAATTGGGACGGCGAACTTAGTGAGCCGCCCGTAGGGTGCGCAACAGCAGTTGCGCATCCATCCCCGTAGCGCTGCCACTTATCCCACCTGCGTTTCGAGCTATTTTGAGTTGCAAAGTCATCTGACCTGCAATGAGTTTGCAATGGAATCTTGTATTTCTTGACAATTATTCCCTGGATACATATAGTGATCATATGGCAAGAGATCATCATCGGACATGGATAAGTCAGCAGTATTAAATATCATAAGGCAATTCAAGGACGCCCTTGAAAAAAAGGGGATAAAGATCGAACGGATCGTTTTGTATGGTTCATACGCCGCCGGCACGCAGCGGGAAGGCAGCGACATTGACCTGGTCGTCATTTCGAACGATTTCTCGGGCTTGGGCTATTGGCAGCGGATAGACCTGCTGTCCGCGGCGATTTATGAGGTTTTCAAGCCGATCGAAGCCGTGGCCATGACCCAGGCCGAATGGGAAAAGGGCGATTCGTTCATAGTTGATTTCGCACGTAACGGCGAAGTGGTTTTCGCCGCCTGACAACACCACTAGGGAATAATGAAACGCTGTATATTTAACTGGCAGATTAAAAAACTCGCGAGTAAATTTGACAGATGGTTAAATTGCCAGCGTCGGATTAAGGTATCAACCTATTGTACAGGAACGAGTTTCATTGCCCGAATAAAATAATCAAAAGATCGGTTACCTCATTCACGACCTGAGCCGAAAGCTTTTTGATCAGCGCCACTTCCCTGACCTGCCAGTCGAGGCTCTTGACCTGGTCGGCCAGGACCACACCATTGACAGGCAAGTTGGCCGGCAATTTTACCTCGAAAGGGTAACCCTTGACCTGGCTTGTGATCGGGCAAAAGATGGCCAGGCCGGTCTTGCGGTTGTACTCTTCAGGCGAGAGCACCAGGGCCGGGCGGCGGCCTGCCTGTTCGTGACCCGATTGCGGATTGAAATTCAGCCAGACCGCGTCGCCCCGGCGCGGGACATAGGCCGGTTTCACCAGGCCTCTTTGCCGACAGGCGGCCCGGTTTCTACGGATTCATGACGGTTCTTTTCCTTAATCATGGCCAGTAGTTCTTTAAGAGCAGGTTTTTTTATCTTTTTGGGCTTGACGACCAAGGTGGATTTTTCGATGCTGATTTCAACCTGGGTCGACTCCGTGACCCCCAGCTCCTTGCTGAATATCTTGGGAATGCGTAGGGCCAAGCTGTTTCCCCATTTCTGGATCGTGGCACGCATGATTTCCTCCTTGATGTATAAACAATGTATATACTATAAAAATTGAAATGTCAAGCGGGAATGGTAATTTGGCAAAAAAATAGGGACAGAAAATATATGGTCCAGAGTTGACGTTTTTATGGTACGGATAAATGGTTAGAAATTCCAAAGTTTCAGGTCGCGTCCCAGTTTGGGGACAAGCTCTGTCACAACAAATTATTTAGATTTCAATTTGATCCAAATTCGCATATAATGCCTTTTTCAGGAGGGATTATGGGCATTTACAATTTGAAAAAGATCATAGCCATATTCGTAGTGGTTGCGTTCATTTGGATCGGAATCGCCTGGGCCAGCGATTCCAGCACTCCGCAATTCCAGGAGAAAGCGGGCACTCCGGTAGTCAAAAAGCCCCACAAGTTCCCCTGGCTGATTGCCTTGTTGGGCGTGGCAGCAGTGGGGGTGGGGATTTATTTCCTGACCAAGAAAAAAAACGACGACAGCGTCAACCAGGACAGTACTTTGGAAGGTACTTTGAAAGAGACTTTTTCCAGCACTGCTTTGTCAGGCATTCCTGTTTATGCTGTTGGCGGTGGCAAGACCTTCACCGGCACCACTGATGGTTCAGGCTATTACTCGGTGAAAGTGCCTTCAGGCAATTACAGCGTATTGTTCAACATTTCCGATACCAATGTCATCGGGTCGGGCGGTTATGTCCCTTCGAAGCTTAGCGGAGTGAGTGTGAACGGGGTTAAGACTGTTGATTTGGACCTGGCGGAGTATGCAGTATTATTCCCTGTCCCTGCTAACGCTGCAGAGATAATCCAAATTTATCGGGGAAGAGATATGAATGGAATAAACAAACGATGGGACCACACTCCGGCTGATTTCATAGCTTACATACCACCAAGCTTCACATTGGATGCTACAGGCAAAGCTAATATTTTAAAAGCTTATGATTGGATTCGTCAATATTCAGACAACTTCATTCAAGCTCCATCAGACATAACAAAAGTTGACATAAGATACACAGACCATCCAGATTATACTAATTCAGCAAATGATAATGTTGATTTGGATTCTCTAATTTATGCTGCAAAAAACATTGCTGGTGCTAAAGAATGGTTTGATGGCAATAAAATAAAAAGATCTATCTTTTTTACTTCGCCAGATGATTTGAAAAATCTTCGTGGTGAGGGAGTTGAAAGTATTCAGGGCGGAGACAATGAAAGCGATCTTGGAACTTCAGCTAGTGTTTTTGCTGGTCGTAATATTACCCCTTTGGACTTGAAGTGGGGTAAGTTTAATTATAGGCTTCGTAAGCCAGGAGAAAGAATCTATATTGTCTCAGGGAATGATGCTTGCGAAGACAGGATATTATAAGCCGATACTCTCGGATAGAATCCAATCACAACAAGGGGCAGCCGGTTTTTCGACCGCCCCAAAAAGCATGATCGGCTTCCATGAAAATTGCAATGAATTTGCAATGGCTTTTATGAATTTCAACTACCCGGGATGACACCCGGAGTAGGGGAGTTTCGGGGGAAACCCGATAACGTAAAATATTTTTCGCACATTTAAGAAGAAGGTAGTCCTCCAAGCTTTGGAAGTAAGTTATACTTCCGGTTTGGCAAAAACCTAAAACAAGGAGGACCACCATGAAGAAGGATAGCAAGGAAGCGGTAAAAATGGAAGAGAGCAAGCCCCAGATCATTCAGATCAATGAGGGCGAGGTGCATGCGCATGTGGATCGCCTGGTGAAGCAAACGGTCGAGGAGATGCTCAACGGCATGCTGGACGCAGAGGCGGATAAGTTGTGTCAGGCCAAGCGCTACGAACGTAACCCCGAGCGACAGGACACGCGTGCCGGTCACTACAAGCGCAAGCTGCACGTCACCGCCGGAGAAGTTGAGCTACAGGTACCGAAGCTGCGGCATTTGACATTCGAGAGCGCCATCATTGAGCGCTACCGTCGCCGTGAGTCATCGGTGGAAGAGGCATTGATCGAGATGTACCTGGCCGGGGTCAGCGTGCGCAGAGTGGAGGATATCACCGAAGCCCTGTGGGGAACGCGGGTCAGCCCCAGTACAGTCAGCAACCTGAACAAGAAAGTGTATGGGCGGATCAACGAGTGGCGCAACCGTCTCATCGAAGGTAAGCATCGTTATGTGTACTTGGACGGCATCTGGCTGAAGCGGAGCTGGTGCGGAGAAGTAAGGAACCTGTCGGTGCTGGTTTGCATTGGGGTGGATGAATACGGTTTCAGGGACATTTTGGGAGTCGCGGAAGGCGCCAAGGAAGACCATGCAAGCTGGCTTTCGTTCCTGCGCCACATGAAGACGAGGGGTTTAAACGGGATCGGGCTGGCAGTTTCGGACAAGTGCCTGGGGCTGGTAGAAGCCTTGGGAGAAGTGTATCCGGAAGCGCAATGGCAGCGATGTACGGTCCATTTTTACCGGAACGTGTTCACGGTGGTTCCCAGGGGGAAGATCATGGCCGTAGCGGCGATGCTCAAGGCAATCCACGCCCAAGAAGATCGGAAAGCAGCTGAAGACAAGATCAAGTTGGTGGCAGCCAAATTGGAGAAGATGAAGCTGGCCAAAGCAGCCAAGATGGTCCGTGAGGGAGCCCATGAGACCTTGAGTTATTATGGTTTTCCACCGACGCACTGGCGGCACCTGCGCACCAACAATCCGCTAGAGCGGATCATGAGGGAGATCCGTCGGCGGACAAGAGTGGTAGGCAGTTTTCCCGATGGCGAATCGGCATTAATGCTGGTGGCTTCCCGGTTACGGCATGTGTCTGGTACTCGCTGGGGAACCCGCATGTACATGAACATGCAACGATTAAATGAAGTCACAGAGGAGGATATTTTGACAACAGCATGAAAAAAATGACGAGCACTGGAATGTGGAAAAGACAGGGTCGTGGAAAGCTCTTCGAGCTTCCCCCAACCCTTTGGATCCCGCTTCGCGGGCTCCACTTTCCCACATTCATGTTTTTAATTCAGGACTACCTAAAAACAAATGTGCGAAAAATACTTGACACTACCGAAACCCTTTGCTGTCCTGGTTCTTGATGCAACGAATTTGCAATGCTTTTTTAACTCGTTTTGACACGTTTTGACAGGCAGGGCATCCCCCCGAAAACGTGTAAATACACTATAATTCAGGATTTAAAGACTTATTTATAATTGATTTTCCTATAATTTAAAAATAATATATTAGTTTTTTAGTTGTTTGTTAAGGCGCTTTTCGTCTTCAATGCGAATTTGGATGATACGCATATAGCTCTGGGCTTTTGTGTTGCCATATTCGCTGTAGGCTTTTTGAGCCCAGTTATAGGCTTCTTCAAAATCTCCCTTGATTTCTGCCGCAAAGGCCATGTTGTAGGCAGCCCGTCCTGCCAGTTTTTTATCAGGACTTTGTAAAATACGTTTCCAGATGGCAATAGCTCCTTCCCAATCACCGGTTCGGACATACCGTTTGGCTTCTTTTAACTCTTTACAGCCTTTGACATAGTAGAATCGCTTGACGGTGGTCCAGGTAGGGGAGATGCGGACGCCATATTCAATACCTGAATTGTAGCCTGCTTCATTTATTGCATCACGTTTACGGGGAAGTTTCCCCATGGCTTCTTTTTGGGTATCTCCGCTGGCGGCCCAGGATTTCCGGTCTTTATAGAAGTTGGCATCAATAACGGACTGGCTTTCGGGATCGTAGATTTTCCAGCCGGAGTTTACTTCGATATAGAGGTCTACATGCCATTCCGGAACTTTGATGGTGCGTTTCTCTCCGGTCTCTTTATCTTTAATTTTCTTCTTTCGCATTCGTTCGTCTTTGTCCACATGAATGTTGGAATCAAAGTGTTCAAGGGCAATGAGACCGTCCACTCGGTATTTCTGGCAGAGTCGTTTGACTTCATTCCAGGGTAATTGGGATGAAAAACGTCGATAGTCATCTCGTCTCAAGTCTACTCCCTGAATTATCACAGCGCTGAATCTAGGCGAGTTGTTGAGCTTTTCCGCAAGTCCTTTTAAACAATAATCCGCTCCAATGCGGTCGTCTAAAATCGACTCTCCGGATACAAATCCCTCCAGAATATCTATGATTTTATTCTGCTTGGAAGGCAAGGCATAATTTAAAATTCCGATGTGCTTGATCTCTTTGGTTATAGAGATGTCGGCAGGTACCAAAACCTGCATAGACCTAGAGGAAACACTGCAAGATACATTTAATAGACAACCAGCCCCAATGGCCGCCAATAAAGCCAGCCGGCATAATTTACTGATTACATTTAATTTTCTCATGTGATTATTTTAATGAATTGAATTTGGAGAGTCAATGGCAGCGAATATGATCTATGGCCTTATCCAATCTTTTATTTAAATCTTTGGGATACCAGTGTCCAATATCGGGGAAACGAATAAATTGATTGGGCGGCGGGGGGCTGGACCTCTATCGCCGTTCCGTTAGTGTTACTCCTGGGAAGTTGGCTGGTTTTCGGCATCAGCGCGATTGTTATTGTTTTCTGGATTGTGGTATTGTGGTTCTTGAAAAAGAAATCGGCATGACGGGCATGACAGGTATGACGTGTTGAAATTGAACTATGAAGAACACGAAGAGTACGAATAAATAATATGAATAAAAAAAAGGCATCATTAACGACATTTATTTTTGTGGGTTTTTTCCTGGGCATTCTTGCGGGTTATCTTTTCGGGGAAAGCATTCTTCCCTTGGCGCAGGTATTGGCTGATATTTTCCTCCGGCTTTTGCGTATGGCGATATTGCCTTTGATCGTCACATCCATCATCAGTGGCGTGGTGAGTGTAGGCAGCGCGGCGGGGCTGGGACGGTTGGGCTTAAAAACTTTCGTTTACTATATCTCCACTACCGTTCTGGCGATCCTTACCGGGCAGGTATTGGTAAATATTTTGCAGCCGGGTAAGGGCGCGCAGGTAGGGTTGAAGCAAGCGGTGGAACATGTGCCGGCGGCCGGTTATGGTGTTGGGGAATTGTTGATTCGCATCATTCCTGAAAATCCTTTTCAGGCATTGGCAAACGGTGATGTTTTGCCGGTAATATTCTTTTCGGTGCTTTTCGGTTACTTTATCACGCGCTTGAAACAGG
>JALHSV010000482.1 GCA_022865525.1 Thermodesulfovibrionales bacterium | reverse complement strand
GGAAAAAGATCGAGAGCGGGGAGTGGCCTGTGGGTTCGCAAATACCGACCGAGGAGGAACTGTGTCAGATGTTTAGTGTAAGCCGAGCAACGGTTAGCCCAACTTCCGCATTTTAGTGACCGGAAGTCCATAAAAATAACAAGTTACGGTATTTATTAGTCACTACTAATATCATTTAGGAAGTCCAGAATTTTTTTGGTTGCATGATTTCTACGGGGATATTGAGGAGCTTATACAATTCGATAATTTCAGGTTCCGGCTTGGATGCCTTGCGGATATTAAGGATCTTACCGTTGTCGGCAGGAAGTATAATGGTGCAAACCTGGTATGTCCTAAGTGTCTGCCGTATTGTCCACCATGAGGTATGGATCCCCCTGTAGAGCAATGTGTTTTCGATGGCTACCAGTAAATGATACGCAAGAACACAAAGGAAGATATGAGTTTCAACACGCCTTTCTATCTGGTGGAATATGGGCCGCTCTGACAAAGGACTTTTCATTGCACGAAAGGCAGCTTCTGCCCGAGTAAGCGTCATGTATATGCGCCATATCTCATCAGCGGATAAATCGCTTCGGTCTGTTTTTAACAGATAAGCGCCGTCGAGGATCTCAGCCTTTCGCATCTTATCCTCATCCAGCTTGCAAGTAAGCGTTTTTCTTCGCGTGTCACATTTAAGTTTGTAATACCGGGCTACTCTTGGATACCGTTCCTTCAATCGCCCGATCGCTTCGCTAACGGCCTTATCTTCAACAAGATTGCCTTTTTCTACCCTCTTCCGCAGTTTCCCCACATCGAGAAGAAACCTTTCCTCCTGTTTATGCCGGATGGCCTTGTCCTTTTCTACGCGCCCGCTGCTTATGCAGAGCACATAAATCAGCTCTCCCTTTTCTATCTTTTTGATTTGGACCTTTGATTTCTTCTGAAAAGGATTCAGGGGTGACGGGGTGCGATGAATTTCCTCAAAACCTTCTAATTCTTCGAACTCCGAAAACCATTCATTCCGCTCAGATTGCCGGCTTGCCACTATATAATGAAGATTGCGTTTGCGGATCTGCTCAATGTTTTCATCATATGCCATACCGCGATCTATCACCACAGTCTGCCCTTCTGACAACCCAACCCGGTCATTCATCAGTTGCAGCATGCCATCAAGCGTTTCGCGGTCCTGCAGATTCCCTTCCATAACCTCATGCGCCAATGGAAAGCCTTCTTGGCCTATTGCCAGTCCTACTAAAACCTGCTTGCAATCCGGCCGTTTATCTCTGGAGTATCCCCTGCGGGCCTTACGATTCTTTTTGGCCTCTCCTTCAAAGTATGTGGAGGTTATATCGTAGAAAAATATCGTCGGCTTCAGATTGAAAAGATTACGTTCCCTCTCTACAAGGGCAGATTCAATTGCTGCACGCCTGGGGTACAACTTGTCGAGATTACGGTAAAGCGCATCCTCTGTAAGGTTTTTAAAATCAACCCCCAGTATGTCTTCAATAGCCGTGCTTCTTATCCAATCAGGCATTGCATGTTCAGACAATGGGAAAATCAAACGGTTCAGTGTCATAGCGCAGGCCAATCTCTGCACCCTTTGATTAACTCCAGCCTTACTCAGTATCACATCCAGCCCAAGTCTCCTCCAAAACTGATAACCTACATGCACCGGGCCTGCCTCCCTGTGCAAAGCGGTTTCCACTTTATCAATATGTATCTTTATTAGATCATCCATCTCCCTTGGTTGCCGGTTCTTTATTCCTCCTTTGGCCTTTCTTATTAACCTTTTGGTTTCGAGGTCTTCCTCGGCTATCAGGCCTTTTTGTCCTACAAGTGCACCTTCAATCTTGTGGGCAAGCTTAAGCCAATCTTTGGCAGGTCGTGGGCTGAGATCTCCCAGAGAGCAGATCGTTTTTTGTCTCGGTCCTTTAGGTGTCTGGATAGACTCAACAAGCAAATGGTTTGTGTACGTCCTATTGCCGTATTTTCTCGTGCTCCTGCGGATATACATAGTCACTACTATATCACAGCAAGCCTATAATATCAAGTACAACAATGTATTTTTAGTCACTATTAATTCGTTTCTTGCATTTTTATTCTTAATACTTCTTGAAATTCAAATACTTCCTGTAGCAGTTTTTTTAATTTTTATGGTTTTTGCTAAAAATGTGCGGAAGTCGGGTTAAGAGCAGATGAAATTTTGGTTAAGGAGAGAAATGGTGTTGCGAAGTGCCTAACGCACATTCATAAACTTGCCGGCAGATATTGTATTTGAGCGGATTTGAATTCTGTCTTCAATAGAATTCACCTCGGAAGCCCGAATTCTTTCGGGCTG
>JALHSV010000481.1 GCA_022865525.1 Thermodesulfovibrionales bacterium | reverse complement strand
CAATACAGAAAAGGGATGCGGCAAAAGGGTATTTCAAAATGGACGCTTGGCAAAAAAATAAAACTCTTCATCGATACGTTTGTATCATTCTCGTATATTCCTCTCAGGCTGATATCGGTTGTTGGGATAATGCTTGCATTCTTGGGATTCCTTTACGCATTCTTTATTGTGTTTAACAGGTTGTTTTTCTCTGTACCCGTCGAAGGATGGGCATCTCTGATGGTCGTTCTTCTTGTTGTCTCCGGAACACAGTTAGTCTTTCTCGGTATACTTGGCGAATATCTCTGGAGAAATTTTGATGAAACGAGAAAACGACCGCCTTTCATCATTGACAGAATGATTGGATTCAATAAAGAATAAACCCTCTTTTGTATTTACATTGAAAGAAGGCTTTTTTGCAGAAACCGGGCAACTCAACGCCAACCTCAAATGTCATTCCCGCAATCCCGAATGCTTTCGGGAGTCGGGAATCCTTCTGATTCCCCCTTAGTAAAGGGGGATAAAGGGGGTTGTTTTGAAAAAAGATTCCGGCCCCTCCAAAATGACGGCGGGCAAGCAAGCCGGAATGACACTTGTTACAAGTTTATAAAATTTTCTTGACATCCCACCCACATTTTTTGTATCTTTTTATTTCTAATACGTAAATTCAGTAGTTTAGAAGGGGGGTCGAGAATTGAATGCGTTAGGAACTCATCTATTGGTGGAATTGCGGGAGTGCAATCCCGAAATTCTGAAGAGCCTGGAGAAGGTCAGAAGTATCATGGTCTCAGCTGCAAAAGATGCAAAAGCAACAATCGTAGATGTTTCCTTCCATGAGTTTAATCCCTTTGGTATCAGCGGAGTTGTCGTTATCGCAGAATCACATCTCACCATTCATACATGGCCTGAGTATGATTACGCGGCTGTTGATATCTTCACCTGTGGCGATATCATAAAACCGGAAGTTGCGGCATCGTATCTTATTAAGGAATTCGGATGCAAAAATCCATCGATCGTGGAGATAAAAAGGGGAATCCTTTCGCATGAAAACGTGAAATTACCCCATAAAGTTTCCTCGTCTGCTGCCATGAATCATGAGTTGTTGCAGACGGTAACCGGATGAAATGATGTCTTAATCTCCCCTGTTTGACAGGGCTGCGATGCCGGGGAGCTCTTTCCCCTCAAGCAGTTGCAATGATGCTCCTCCACCGGTTGATATAAAGCTAATCGCATCAGATACACCAGCCCTGTTGACCGCAAGATCGGTATCGCCTCCGCCGACAATAGTAAGGGCGTATGCATCAGCAACCACACGGGCAATATCGAACGTGCCCCTTGAAAAGATATCCATCTCGAACATGCCCATCGGTCCGTTCCACAATATGGTCTTCGAATCCTGAAGTGCTACGGTAAAAAGTTTAACCGACGCCGGACCGATATCAAGGGCCTTCCACCCCTTTGGTATCTCCTGGGTTGGGACGATCTTGATGACTGCGCCAGGTTCAGTATTTTGGGCAATGACACAATCGACAGGCAGATAAAACTTTACACCATTTTCTATTAATTTCTTTCGTATCCTCTCGGCTGTTTCAAGCATCTCGTTTTCTACAAGAGAGTCGCCGATCTCATATCCCTTCGCTTTGATGAAGGTAAAAGCCATGCCGCCTCCTACCAGAACTTTGTCAACACGGCCTACAAGATGCTCGAGGACACCGATCTTGCCCGAAACCTTTGCACCGCCGAGGATAGCAACGAATGGTTTAATCGGATTATCTATCGCCCCTTTCAGGTACTCGATCTCTTTCTTGAGGAGGAATCCGGCAGCAGAGGGAAGAAATTTCGTTATCCCGACGGTAGAAGCATGCGCCCTGTGCGCTGCACCGAATGCATCGTTCACATACATATCAGCGAGTTTTCCCAAAGATCGGGCAAATTCTTCATCGTTTTTCTCTTCCCCCGGATGGTATCTGAGATTCTCAAGGAGCAAAACATCTCCAGCCTTCATCTTTGAGACAAGGCTTTCTACCTGGCTCCCGATACAATCAGGTGCAAATTGCACCTCTTTATTGAGAAGCCTCTGAAGCCTCTTTGCAACAGGTGCAAGGCTGAACCGTGGGTCTGCTTTTCCCTCTGGCGTTCCAAGATGCGATGAGAGAATGATCTTTGCCCCTTCATCAATAGCATAGTTTATCGTTGGGAGTGTCGAGCGAATCCTCCTGTCATCGGTAATCATGAGATTATCATCAAGAGGCACATTAAAATCTGCTCTGATAAAGACCCGCTTCCCCTTAATGTCAATATCTTCTATGGTGAGTTTGTTGAAGATATCCTTATGCTGCAAAGGCTCAAAGATGTCCCGTTTTTTCATGATTACATCCTCTTCGCGATATAGATGATAAGGTCCCGAAGCCGGGAACTGTATCCCCATTCATTGTCATACCATGCAAGGACCTTTGCCATTTTTCCATCAAGCACCATGGTCAGCGTGGCGTCCACAATGGAAGAATGCGGGTTTCCATTAAAATCACTCGACACGAGCGGCTCCTCCGAATACTGGAGGATTCCTTTCATAGGACCTTCGGAAGCTTTTTTCAGAGCAGTATTGACCTCTTCTGCTGTAACT
>JALHSV010000480.1 GCA_022865525.1 Thermodesulfovibrionales bacterium | reverse complement strand
GATTTTATGACGGTATCTGATCGAATAGAGGTTATAAACGACTTCGAACCGTATCTCTTTTTTCTTTATGTAATCGACTGCAGTGAGGTCCTGAAGATGATCGAAACTGAGAAGCGGGTCATCATGAAGGAATCTGAGGATGGCGACAATGCGACCCCTTTTTACGATAACTGAGACCTGATCTCTGAATTCAACAACTTCAATGAGCTGGTCAGAAAATTTTTCCTTTATTTTTTCTGCGATATCATTCGATGCAAGTCCTGCGGTGTGTAATGAAAGTCTTACTTCGGTTACCGCCATGGACTCCACCGTGCGCTTTCTTTCCGAATCTTCTCCTGGAGCATCATCATGCCCTCGAGCAGGGTTTCCGGTCTCGGGGGGCACCCCGGCACATAGACATCAACCGGCAGGAAGGTATCGCACCCCTGAACAGTGCTGTATGTTTTGAAAACGCCGCCGGTGCATGCACAGCTTCCCATCGCCACCACATACCGCGGTTCCGGGATCTGGTCATATACCCTTCTTATGACAGGTACCATCTTTTTTGTAACGGTGCCGGCAACGATCACACAGTCTGCCTGTCTCGGTGAGCCTCTGAAAATAATGCCAAACCTGTCGAAGTCATAATGTGATGCGCCCACGGCCATCATCTCAATGGCGCATCAGGCGAGTCCGAAGGTCGTTGGCCAGAGCGAGGATAATCTTCCCCAGTTGACAATCTTGTCGAAGGTCGCGACGATGATGTTGGGAGGTAATACCTTTACGCCTTTTTCTACTTCGACGAGACCGACTGTTGATGTATCGATCAACATCTCTTTCCCCCTGTTGTTAGTTTAATCCCATTCGAATGCCTCTTTTTTCCAGGCATAGATGTATCCAACCAAGAGTATGGCGATAAAGAGAACCATTTCGATAAATGCGTAAATACCGATCTTATCAAAAACAAGAGCCCAGGGATAAATGAATATTGCTTCAACATCGAACACCACAAAAAGCATGGCGATGATGTAAAAGCGAATGGAAAATCTGTAGCGTGGCTCCCCTTTTGGTGTGATGCCGGATTCATAGGGCATGAGCTTCTCATAATATGGCTTTCTGGGCCTGAAGATGAAACCGATGAGGAGAGCGCCAAGACCGAAGGCCGAGGCGATAAGGATAAAGATGAGAACCGGCAAATATTCTGATGGTAAATACGTTCCAGGCATAAGCGGTTATGTTATACTGAAAAGCGTTGATACTTGTCAAGAAAAAAATCTGATAAACCTTTTTTAAAAAATTAATCGGAATTCATATATATATGAGAGGAGATTCTGATGTATAGGATCCTGAGGAAAGAAGTGCTGTCGGATTTCGTGATCTTATTCGAGATAGAGGCACGGGAGATTGCAAAAAAGGCAAAAGCGGGGAATTTCTTTGTGCTCAGGATACATGAACAGGGAGAGAGGATCCCTTTAACAATCGCGGACTTCAACAGGGACAAAGGTACCATAACGACGGTCTTTCAGAAGGTTGGCAAGACAACACACCATTTGGCAACCTTGAAGGAAGGCGATTCCCTTACTGATGTGGTCGGCCCCCTTGGCATGCACTCGCATATCGAAAATTTC
>JALHSV010000479.1 GCA_022865525.1 Thermodesulfovibrionales bacterium | reverse complement strand
TCACAAGGATCTCCCCGGCAATTATCCTTGACACGTAACGCGTGAGGGGTGAAGGGGGAAGGGTGAAGGGTGAAGAGAGAAGAGTGAAGAAAAAATTTCAAAGAGATTTTAACGGATTATGCTGACGGCGATGGTGGAGAAAGAATTAAAACGTCTACTTACCGAGTTGTTTGCCGCAGCAGATGAAGAGGGTTAGCAAAAACTGTCAATTCAGGACCTCATGCCCTTTTAAAATCTTCAGCAATTTTCCAAACGCCTTTTTCTAAAAAAGCTTCTATGGTTTGCCGGCCGGCTTTATTGATAAGGTTTGAATGTGAAAGTTTATTATTTTTGGCGTATTCGGCCAGAGTAATTATTTTCTTACCTTCCAAATACGCCAATCGTTTGTGATAACTGTTGCTAAGCGCCCTGCCGACTATTTCCTCCATTATTTTCGTCGCGCCCTTTACATCAAATTCCCTGAACGCCTCGTAATACATTTTTTGATCAATAAATTTTATATTTATCGGAACAAATCCTTCTCGTATAAGCAGGTAATTATTTAGCACTCTGCCAATACGGCCATTGCCGTCAACAAACGGATGAGTATATTCAAAAGCAAGGTGTAGCCTCGCGATGCGTTTTATAATGTTTTCATGGCTGGCTGAGTTATATTCCACCAACATCTTTTCCAGTCTCCCCGTGATTTCTTGCGGATGGGGGGCGATATGATTCGCAACCCGAACATGCTCATTATCTTTCCTGAACCTTCCGGCAACATCATCGCGGATATTGGCAAGCAGCATTCTATGAAGAGATAAGATTACCTCAAGGGTAAGTTCTTGTTCCTTGGCTCTTTTGTTAATATACGACACAACTCGCGCAAGATTTTTGGTTTCAAAAATTTCTCGTTCGCTTATATATCTGTCCAAATCGATTTGCAGAAGTATTTTTTCCGTTTCTTCAAGAGTAAGCGTGCTGTTTTCAATGGCATTTGAGTTATATACCTGTTCGGCAACTTCATTTTCAGCGATAAGTTCAATAAGCGCATCCTTGCCCACAGACGCCTTATAGTATCTTGCGCGGAAAGAACTTATTTTGTTAAAAACACTAAGTATTTTTGCCATATATTGATATTGTATTCTTTTTCACGCTATTGTCAATATAATCGTGAAAAACAGTCATAAAATGCTACATGTTCACGGTTTTGGCTATTGGGTACTTCTTAAAATAAGAGATTTTGTTCATGGGCAAGGCGGAAGGAGTCCAAAAAGCGTCCTGTGGCCTGAAGGCCCTCAAAAATTAAAGTTCATTTTTGAGAAGCGTCCCCGGAGGCTTCCCCTGTCGGCAAAACAAAATCGGTTGCCTTTAGCGAATCGGGCTTGCGGGAATCTCAACGTTTGCTTGCCGAGTTGTTTGGCGCAACAGATGGAGAAGGATAGGGGGATTCCCACCTTGAAAGTGAGATCGGTGACAGTCAATTTGACAAACATTATGGCAAGCTTTAGAATGAGGCCGTGAATCACATAAAAGAGCAAGTTTCTTTTTGGTTAAAAAGTGCAGCTTATGATTGGCGGGTAACCAAACAACTTTTTGAAAAGAAATCATATGCGCACTCTCTTTTTTTTGCTCATCTTGTGCTTGAGAAGCAGTTAAAGGCTCTTTTTGTTAAAAAAAATGGGGAAACTGCGCCATATAAACATAATCTTGTGCTACTTGCAGAAAAATGTAGCCTGAGTTTGTCTGAAGATCAGGAAAAACTGCTCGAAGAAGTGTCGGATTTTAATCTTGAAGCGCGCTATCCCGATTATAAATTTTCATTTAATAAAAAATGCACAGCGGCCTTTACCAGACGATATTTAAGGGAAATTGAGGTATTTCTAAAATGGCTGAAAAAAGAACATCTATTAAAAAAATAGCCCAAACTTATATCGCCGCATTGAAAAAAAGCCATATCCATGTTCTGCAAGCCTTTCTTTTCGGTTCATATGCCCAACACCGATTTGACGAAAACAGCGATATCGATATTGCGATTGTTTCAAACGATTTCTCAGGTAATCGTTTTTCGGACCGCCGCGTGATCGTGCCTTTGCGCCGTTCAATTGATAAACGCATTGATCCGTTGCCTTACCGTCCTGAAGATTTTAATGAAAGCGACCCCCTCGTCTCGGCCATACTCAAAACCGGCATCAAGATTGACCAGTGAGTAGGCAATAAAAAGACGTATCGGCAAATCAAAATCGGTTGCCTTCAGCGAATCCGGTCTGCGGGAATCGCAACGCCTGCTTGCCGAGTTGTTTGCAGCAGCAGATGGAGAAGGATAGCAAAAACTGTTATTTCAAGCCCCTCATGCTCCGCTGACAAAGTCAAGAAGTCAAGCACCGAGTAAGATTTCCCCTCAGGTCTTTTCCATAGCCCCGGTCTTTTCCATTGCCGTATCGATCGCTTCGCGCAAAGTCACAAAGTCAACCACCGTCCCCGATTCCCCGCGATTCCCCCCGATTCCCTGTGTGGTTGAAGTTCCGGATTCGCTGAAAGGGGCCAGGATCGTCGCCGCCTTGAATAAAGAGGTTAACCAGAAAAAAATACTCAAGGCCATGGCCGAAGAACTCCCGGCCATCGCCCTGCCCAAGCAATTCGTGATTCT
>JALHSV010000478.1 GCA_022865525.1 Thermodesulfovibrionales bacterium | reverse complement strand
CATGAACAAAAAGAACGAGCACAACGACCGTGAAAATCGGCGCAAAGCTCAATAATCCTTTTGCCGAGAGTCTCTCCCCTGAGGTTACCGGACCCTTCAGGCCATGCATTGCAAAGAAAAAACCTGTTATCAGGGTAAGAACAGCATAGGAGAGATTCGCCGTAATGAGATTATGGAGTTCAACCCCTGAGATGGCTGCTGCGAGGAGAATGCCCGGATAGAGCGGCAGGATAAATTCCCAGGGGTGCCTGAACCAGTAGTTCACAAATCCTTTCTCCTCCGGGCTCATGCTTATGTCATGGGTAGCTTCTGCCACCATGGGCGCGGAGAAATATGCACCGCCGACCGAGGGTATTAAGCCTATCAGGAGGGGCATCGAAACCGTGACCAATTTTCTGTTTTTTAAAACGGCCTTCACCGTGCCCATCATCTCTGTGAGGACATTATGCTCCCGGAGTATCAGCTCGAACATACGAATAAACGATAATGCAACGACGAGTTTGAGTGTTACATCGTTCAGAACGGCACCTCTGCAAGTCTGAACGATCGAAGCAGGTGACATCTGATAGAAGAGAAATAAGGCAGATGCAGCGATCGACATCACTATGCCGATGTTCAGTTTTTTTCTCAGCAGGACAAGAATCAGCGCAAAGATGCAAGAGACCTTTATCAGATCAAGCATTCACCATTCTATCACAATGCATAATATGCACAGGGACAGCACAGTGCTTTTTGACTCATATGGACTACATGCATGTTGTAAAAAGGATACAAAAAAGCATCTCCCTGATGCACAGAAATATTGATGATAATTTCTGGCCATACGAAAATTCGTAGTATTTTCAAGGGTTTTCATAACATATTCCTGCCGTGTTTTTTACCTGCTGCTTCTGGTCTTATTTTTGCATTTCATAGGCGAGAAACATGACAATTTTGTCAGGAGATGGCATAGAGTGCTTGACAGAATTGCAAAATGAATGCTATAAAATCGCAGATTTTTTTAAAAAATGAGATGAGAATGAGTTAGGACGTATAAAGTGAAGGAGGCCTTCATTGAAGGCCGATATATCTTTTGTGGAGGAGGTGATAGGCAGAAGCAGACCAGAATTTATAGAGAGCAGTATCGCCGCTGTAAGCGGTTCAGGGAATTGAGAGTTCTATAAACTCTTAAATCTTAGAAGGAGGGTTAATAAGTGAAGAAATTACTGGCAGTTTTTGTAGGTGCACTTTTTATGTTTTGTTTCAGTGCTGCTGCCTTTGCGGTTCATGCACCGGACGTTGCTGACGAGGCAGTAGTGGCAAAAGGCCCGACGAAAATTACCTTAGGCGGTAAGATTCTTATCAGAGGCTGGTATTTTGATAATGTCAGCGGGATATCGGGGAACAATGTAGTACCTGTTGATGGTCAGTCGGATGCTTTTTACTCCACAAATGTAAACCTCATGCTCGATGCACAGGTCTCTGACGGCCTCCGTGGAATGATCGAATTCGAGACCTCAAAAGACGGCAGCCCCAACAGCGGTCTTTACTATTGGGGTGACAAAGGCCGCGGTTATGATTCCAAGCCGAATGCAGACATCCTCGTCAGGCAGGCATGGATTCAGTACGTCGGGACAGGACTCATAGGCATCCCCCTTGGTATCAAAATCGGCCATATGCCGCTTAGCCTTGGCGAGAAGATTTTCCTTAACAATGAGAGATTCGGCGATGACGCAATTCTCGTTTGGGTAGATCCCATGAAGGAACTTCATATCGCTGCAGGTACCGTGAAGCTGAACGAAGGCGATGTCCTGAGTCATTCTGAT
>JALHSV010000477.1 GCA_022865525.1 Thermodesulfovibrionales bacterium | reverse complement strand
GCGGAATAATACCAATTTTATATCCTGATCTTTTCAGACGCCTCATCAATGCAACATCCTCCATGAGAGGAATTTCCGGGAACCCTTTCATCTTTTCGAAATAATTCTTCTTCATGAATATGGCCTGATCACCATAGGGAACCCTTGTGAGGCGGGTGCGGACGGAAACGAACTTTTCTATAACCCTATAGATCAATCTGCCGGATTGAATCCCCAGATCAAAGGCTCCCCCGACATATTCTTCTGCATTAAGGAGAGATGAGATGGTTTCAAAGGCATTCGCAGGGAGTTTTGTATCAGCATGCAGGAATAAAAGGACCTCGCCTCCGGCAGCAGAAGCCCCTTTGTTCATCTGCCTTCCCCTGCCTCTGGCGGACGTCATTTGCATAACCTGCATATTGGTTATTGCTTTCACGGTATTCCTGCGGACATCTCCATCGACGATGATTACCTCGATATCAAATCCTGAGCCGGTTCGATAGACATGTTCAATGGTCTTATTGATTATGGGAGCCTCATTGAAAACGGGGATGATGACAGAAAATGATGTAAGCACTAATGATTTTTCGTTTGTCCAAAAAGTTTTTCGAAATTATTCCTTATAAACGCCATCGTTCCTGAGTCTGCGAAATCTCTGTTTCTGTTATGTTCGAAAAATGCCCGCAGATCTTCAAGCGTGTCAATATCCCTTTTTTCACGCAGGATATGAACTCCATACCTCTTCTTACGAAATAACTCCATTGTTTCCCTGAACACTTGGTCTGTGCCCCAGTGCATCCCTTCAAATATTTCGGGGGAAAATGTGTCATGCTTAAATCCTATCAGATAATATCCCCCGTCAAGGGATGGCCCAATAACTGCATCGTAGTCATCGAATTCATAGGCTTCGTTTATGATGGTATGTGTCAAATCCGGGATATCGCTTCCGATGAGGAGAACCTTTGCAAATCCTTCTGAGAACGTTTCACGAAATGCGTTCTTCATCCTCTCACCCACGTCTTTCCCCTTCTGGGGCATGTATGAATACCCTTTTCCGAGCCATGCAGAAACTTTATCGAAATCATCAGGCGGATAGAAGCAGAGTTTCATTTGATACCTGCCTGTTTCCAGGGTTTTCAGAATATCAAGGACAAAATTCCTATAGAGGGAGAGCGCACTATCTTCATGAATGTCTTTGGCAAGACGCGACTTTACCGTCCCCTTTTCAGGAAATTTTATGAACAGGAGCATACACTTTTTATCTGACATCAGGGAATCATTTCCGTATTTCGACAACAACTCGTGTACCTTTCCCTATTTCAGATTCTACGCTTAGTGTTCCGCCTATTGCCTCAGCTCTTTCGCGCATATTGAGCAGACCCCATGTTCCTGCCTCCTTTGCATGATGGGAAACAGATGGATCAAATCCGGTTCCGTCATCGGCAATTTTTAGCAGCACGGTTGTATCCGATTGCTTCAGGAGTATCGATACGTTTTGTGCCTGTGCATGCTTTGCCACGTTGGTCAATGCCTCCTGGACAATACGGTAGAGGGTTATTTCTGCAACCCCGGTCAGCCGGGGCATATCTTCATCACCGTGGACTGTGACATGCAATCCGGTACGTTTAGAGAATCTATCACAGTGTGATTGTAATGCTGCCAATAATCCGTAGTCATCTAAAACAGCGGGCCGGAGATCGGCGATAACATTCCGGATCGTTTGATTCGTATCCGCCAGGATGCCGAGTGAATCACTCAGCCTGGGATCCATCTTACCGGTACGTTTATCTGTTAACGGATTACGCAGAGAGTGCAGATTCATGCCGAGTGCGATCAGGTTTTGACCAACCTCATCGTGCAGTTCCCGTGCGATTCGCTGACGCTCCCGTTCCTGTGCTTCTGCCAAACGTCCGGCAAAGGCCCTCCATTGATCCCGGGAGATTCTCATTTGTTCTTCTGATTTCATCAGTCGTCTTACTTCCATGGCGCGTGACAAAACCAACCTCAGAATTTTCCAGTCTGCAGGCTTCGTTATGTAATCAAACGCCCCCTCTTTCATCGCTTCCACGGCAGTCTGAATTGTGCCGTACCCTGTTACCATGATGCAGATAATCTGGGGATCTATCTCTTTTGCGGTTTTCATGAGGGTAATACCGTCCATCTCAGGCATCATGAGGTCGGTCATAAGAAGGTCGCACCCATGCTCCTGTAAGGCCTCTACTGCATCTCTGCCTGCCAGATATCCCTTAGCTTGGTAACCAAGCTCTGACAGAAAATCCCGCATCGCAGTCATGGATTCAATCTCATCATCAACAATGATTATGGTTCCCGGGGGGGTGTTCTGCATCATGCAGGCTTCTCGGTTTTATATATGTTGATCAACTGCTAAGACAGGGCAGACTTGATTCTCTGCACAAGGGTTGCAATATCATTGTTTCTTATCGTCCTTGCGTCCAATACGAGGGTATCTTCCTTGATCCTTGTTATTACCGGTGGAGTACCTTTCCGTAATATTTCTTCGAGTTCATTAACAGATATGCTGTCCGGTTTTACCGCTGTTACAAAAGTGGGGAGATCTCTCTCCGGTAACGAACCGCCGCCGGCCCTTGAGGTATCTGCCGTTACCTTGATATGGGCATTTTGTATTTCCTTCTTTAATCTTCTCGCTATGGTATTTGCCCGAACGCGTATCTCTTCAGGTTTCTGCAGGAGCATCCTGAGTGTCGGAATCGAAGCAATCGCCTTTTCTTCATCAACATACTCCATTAAGGTTGCTTCAAACCCGGCAAGAGTCAGCTTGTCTATCCTCACCGCTCTGGTTATCGGGTTTTTCTGGATCCTTTCTATATGTTCTTTTTTCCCTACGATCACACCACCCTGGGGGCCGCCGAGGAGTTTGTCACCGCTGAATGTGGTTAAATCAACACCTGTTTTCACGATCTCCTGCACAGAAGGCTCATCATGAATGCCGTAGGGTTTTAAATCAATGAGACATCCACTTCCGAGGTCATACATAACAGGTATGTGATGCTTGCTGCCCAGGGACACAAGATCTTCTATAGAAACCTCATCGGTAAATCCCACGATCCGGAAATTAGCTTTATGGATTTTGAGAATGAGCGATGTATGCTCATTGATCGCTTTTTCATAGTCGAAAAGATGTGT
>JALHSV010000476.1 GCA_022865525.1 Thermodesulfovibrionales bacterium | reverse complement strand
CATCAAACCTCCAATATATGTACCGCCATGCTGCAACCACATCCACGACTTTGCTGACCTTGCAGCCGAAACCCGCCAGCCCCTGCCAGGTTAAGTTGCTGTCACCGGTACCAATGTCTACGTAGTACGGAACATACCAATTTTTGTCCAGGTTCACATTTCCTCTGATACCAATAATGCCGTCCCATACATCTCCTGAATCAGAGATCTTTTTCTTTTTTGACTGCAACTGATCGGTAACATCCAGGTCCAGCTCCGGCTCCAGCCACAGATAGCGCGCACCGGCGAGAAACTCCATATTGACCTTTTCGGTCTCGATAAAACTGTAGCCGACGGCCGGTGTTACAACCCAGGACTGCAGCTTCACCGTGGCATCCACCTTGAGTTCATTCCCTTCAGGCAAAGTCAACTTGCCTTTGTTATCCTGCTCCAACTTCATATAAATGATATCCGTCGTCAGATGCCATCTGCCGTTGCGTGCCTCAAAACCGCCCATATAGGTAAATTCAAGGTCTTTGAGGATGTCATCGAAGTTTATTTCGATAGTATCCCCGTTGGCAGATTTCCCGCCGATGGTTGGCATCCACATGTAAATATTCGCACCGAATTGCCAGCCGTCCTTCTGTGCTGGCTCTTCTGCTGCCGCAATGGCAGGCATTGCTGTGACTATCACGAGGAACAAGACAACTAAAAGAGTAACCCTGCTCAACATCCTCGTGCCTCCCCTTCCTTGATCGTTGTCGTTTCTGGGACAACTCATACATTTGAGTCTCATAGTATTGTTTCTCCTTTCAAGATGATTTTTTTTTGAATGCAGACTTTTTGTGTTATTTATTACACCTAATTATACTCTTAGGTTTTATGAATTCCCAATTATACCTTCGTATAGTTAGGCGGCGCTACAAATTTTCAAGTAGGAGGAAGATATCTCCCCTCATGTTTCCAAGGGTAGTATTGGCTTTTCAAAAATGATATTGTTCATGCATGATTGGATGGGAAATTCTCACTACCAAATAATTTCAGCAACGCAGACTACTATGTGTTGTGATTAATCGGGGGGCACTTCCATAATTGTTTGTTACTAGCAAGAAATCAAACAATAACACCTGATCAGTAAAAATGTTTGCTTGTGTCAAATGGTCATATGTCTGAAACTGCTCATAATCCATCGTTCTTGCTATTACTTCCACAGTCTACATATTCTCTCACCATAAAGATATTCTCGCTATAAAATTTGACAACAGTTCCGGATCAATAGCGAAAGATTTCATCATTCTGAGAACAAATCGCAGGGTCAACTCTGGGGACAACTTTATGAAGCAAAAGCATAATTATAAATCATTGATAGTAAAGGGTTTCAGAAGCATTGTGCTAAAAAAAAGGGCTTATTATCTAATAAAAAAAGGCTTGCATCTCTGCAAACCCTTGATTTCAGTGGCTCCCGGGGAGGGACTCGAACCCCCGACAGGGTGGTTAACAGCCACCTGCTCTGCCAACTGAGCTACCCGGGAACAGAAACTTTTTATAACAAAAGATATGTCGCTTTGTCAATCAAGGCTCAGTTCGGTCACGAACTTCGCAACAAGATCACCAACGTCGGTTGTTCCATATCCCATCTTGCCTGCGGCAAGACTCTTGAGATATTTACCCGTTACTTCTATAACTGCTTTTTCAAGAAGCTCCGCAGGTTTTTGCTCTCCGAGTTGTTCAAGCATCATTCCCCCGGCACAAATTGCAGCCAGAGGATTAACAACATTCTGTCCTGTATATTTCGGAGCAGAGCCGCCGATTGGCTCAAACATTGAGACACCCTCAGGGTTAATGTTTCCGCCTGCGGCGATTCCCATTCCGCCCTGGATCATGGCACCGAGGTCAGTAATGATATCCCCAAACATATTGTCGGTCACAATGACATCGAACCATTCCGGGTTCTTTACAAACCACATGGTCGTCGCATCAACATGTGCATAATCAACCTTAATATCCGGATATTCCTTTGCGACTTCGTAAAATGCCCTCTCCCAGAGGTCAAACGCGAACGTCAGAACATTCGTCTTCCCGCAAAGGGTAAGCTTCTTTGCTTTATTTCTCTTCCTGCAATATTCAAAGGCAAACCGGATACAGCGCTCGACACCCTTTCGCGTGTTGATTGACTCCTGTACTGCAACTTCATCAGGGGTGCCTTTCTTCAGCACTCCTCCTGCTCCCGCATAGAGACCTTCGGTATTTTCCCTCACCACTATAAAGTCGATGTCTTCAGGTTTTTTGTTCTTGAGCGGACAATCAGCACCCGGGTAGAGCTTAACGGGTCTCAGGTTGATGTACTGATCAAGCTCAAACCGCAATCTCAGGAGAATTCCCTTTTCAAGGGTTCCTGGTTTCACATCAGGATGCCCTATGGCACCAAGATAGATAGCATCAAACTTCCTCAATTCATCGACTGCACCGTCAGGAAGTATTTCACCGGTTCTTAAGTACCGGGTTCCGCCAAAATCATACTGGTGAAAGTTGAAAGCAATGCTGAACCGGGAAGATATGGCATTCAGGACCTTGATACCCTCCCGGATAACCTCTGGTCCGGTTCCATCACCGGGAATCACTGCTACGTTATAAGATTTCATCCACTGTTCTCCTGATAACAAACTCTATTTGGATCAAATGAAAACAAACAACTTCTGTCATTCTATCTTGTCCAGAATCCTGCTTTTAAAGAAAGATTCCCGCCAAGCGGGAATGACATGAACAATCGTTATCTTGTAGCTTTTATCTTCCTCTTTGTCCACTCAATGAGCCCTCCCGCATCAATCAACTCCTGCATGAACGGCGGGATGGGGTTAGCCCTGTATGCTGCATTCGTTGTCAGATTCCTGATAATGCCTTCATCTGCATCAATCTCCACTTCATCAGTCTCTTGTATCTTCTCTGATGCGTCGTCTGATTCGAAGATGGGAAGCCCTATGTTAAAAGCATTGCGATAAAATATCCGTGCAAAGCTTTTCGCGATGACTGCCTGGATTCCTGCTGCTTTTATTGCGATCGGAGCATGTTCCCGTGATGAACCACAGCCAAAATTCTTGCCGGCAATAAGAACATCACCTGATCTTACCTTGCCCGGGAATTCATTGTCAGCGTCCTCCATCAGATGTTTTGCAAGCTCTTTTGGATCAGATGTGTTCAGATACCGTGCCGGTATGATTGCATCTGTGTCAATATCATTTCCGAACTTCCATACCCTGCCTCTTAACAGCATTTTTCCTCCATATTCACCCGTGAAAATTGATAGGTATTATAGGTGATTCATTGTTTTATTAACAAGTCGGCGTGGAATCTGATTGCATGAATAAAGCTTCTGCCGATGGAATCGGCTTCGGAATTTTGATAGAGTAATGAGCATGATAGAGGTGGACGGCAGCTTCAGGGAAGGCGGCGGGCAGATTCTCCGGACGGCACTGGGGCTTTCTTGCCTTCTGCAAAAGCCATTCAGGATATATGCCATTCGAAAAGGCCGCAGGAAAGCGGGTCTTATGCCGCAGCATCTAACCTGTGTCCGTGCAGCCCAATTACTCTCAAATGCACAGGTCACCGGTGATACTGCAGGTTCTACAGAATTGTCATTTTCGCCGGGTGAGGTAAAAAGTGGAGATTATCTCTTTGATATCGGCACCGCCGGTTCTACGTCACTTGTTTTCCAGACCATTATTCCTGCAGTTATTTTTGCGAAATTCGGAAAGACCACGATAACGCTCAAGGGGGGAACCCACGTTCCCTTCAGCCCTTGTTATCACTATCTTGATAAAGTATTTGGAACCTTTTTACGATCTGTTGGAATTACGGTGAATTTTTCCATAGCATCATACGGCTTTTATCCAAAGGGAGGGGGGAAGGTCAGTGCCGAAATTTATGCAACGGAAAGAATCAAACCTTTGAGCGTAATTGAGCGGGGTAGTCTTTCAAGGCTGACAGGCATATCCGGTGTTGGAAATCTCCCGATATCGATTGCAGAGAGGCAAAAAGAAGCTTTTGTGAGAAAGCTCCACCCCGTCATGCAGGATAGGATATGCCCTGTAGATGTAGACCTGCTGAATGCATCAACCCCTGGTCAGGGGACTTTTCTCTTTCTTCATTCCGAATCAGCAAAATGTTGTGCAGGCTTTACATCATTGGGAGCGAGAGGAAAAAAAGCCGAGGTCGTTGGGCAAGAGGCTGCGGAAGAGTTTCTCGCGTATTATTTTACCGGCGCAGCCTTTGATCCCCATCTTTCTGACCAGGTCGTTCTGTACCTTGCAATGTGCAGGAAAGAATCAATATTTTCCACTTCCTGTATCACTGAACATCTGATGACAAACTTATGGGTCATTAGGTTATTCCATAAATATTCCTATGCAGTCGAAGGCGAACCCGGCAAACCAGGGATTGTAAGAATCAATCCGTTGAGTAATAATCTGTAAACCCTATGAAGATTTTTCTCTGATCGGCAGGAACAAGATAAATTCTTCCGGCAATCTCTGGGGTTTCCCATCTTTTGTGATACAGGCAAGTCTCACGGTTGCTTCAACCAAAAGATTGTTCTCCCTGAAAACCTGGTGCCTAAGGGTTATGGTAACATTTGTTACTTCTCTCACTTCTGTTGTGACATCAATAAGATCCCCGAGGACTGCGGGTTTTTTATACTGCACATCAATGTGTACGACTGCAAACAGGTACCCCTTATTGTGATACCCCGCGACATCAATCCCTCTTTCCGATAGGAATTCAGTCCTTGCACGCTCCATATACCTGAGATAGTTTGCATAGTAGACAACACCTCCTGCATCGGTGTCTTCGTAATATATTTTAACCTTATGACGGTGAATCATAATCTTCTCTTATTTTGATTTCAGAATAATATACGTGGCCCCTAACCCTCCGTCACTATGCTTGGCAGTAGCGTAAGCCAGTATCCATTTACTAAATGACCTGTGAAGGAACCTTTTCAGTGCCTCCTTGAGGACAGGCCCCTGAGGCGACCTGAGTCCCCTGCCGTGGATTACCTTCACGCAGAAGAGGCGTTTCTGAATCGCCTGTCTGAAGAAGCATGACAGGGCTTCTTCTGCCTCAACGAGAGTCAGGCCGTGGAGGTCTATAGAGTCCTGAACAGAAAATTCCCCGCGGTGGAGTTTCTCAGCAATATCCTTTCTTATGCGAGGTCTGACCCATTCTATGTATTCTGCCGTGTCGGAGAGTCTTATCTTTGTTTTTCCCTTCACAATATCGCTCAGAACATCAAGCGAATCATCTTTCTGCGATGGCAACGGTGCAATATTCGGGGGTTGTCCCGGTAAAATTTTCCTGAATTCTGTTATTTCCCTGACATCAGACATGGCCTCCCGGAATATCTCTTCGTCAGTCCTGTCTTCGACGATATCCTGTTTCCTGAGAGTAAAGTGCCTTTTTTCGAGAACCTCTTTCAGGCCTTTGAAAGGCGTGTACGCAAGTTTTAACGTCTTCATTTTTCTCTCACAATACTATTATATAAAACTTAAGCAATATGAAAAACTGTCCGGTAAAATAGTACCATGCGAAAATACTGTTTTGAAAGGTGCACAAGTGAAATTTGATATTTCTCCATATCTGCACGTCTTTCGCAGCCGGCGGATTGCTGTTATAACCTTTCTCGGATTTGCTTCCGGACTCCCGCTTGCCCTCACAGGCGGAACCTTACAGGCATGGATGGCTGTATCCGGAGTCGATTTGCGGACGATTGGGATATTCGGATTGGTGGGATTACCCTATACACTAAAGTTTCTCTGGTCACCTCTCATGGACCGTTTTGTACCCCCCTGGCTCGGGAGACGACGGGGATGGATAATCATTACGCAACTATGTCTTGTCATAGGTATTTCAGCCATGGCTTACAGCTCACCCCAAGAGGCACCCTTCTTTCTTGCCCTGCTTGCCTTGCTCGTCGCCTTTACTTCTGCATCCCAGGATATCGTCATCGACGCATACCGCACTGATATCCTCCGTGTGCAGGAGCGCGGGTTAGGTGCTGCTGTCTTCGTCACAGGCTACAGGATTGCAGCTCTTTTTTCAGGCGCTCTCGCTCTCATCCTATCAGATCATATCGGCTGGCGAAGCACCTATTTATTCATGGCCGGGATAATGGGTATCGGGATCATATCAACTCTCCTGAGCCCGGAACCTGCAAGGAATTCTGCCCATCCGGGCAGTATGAAAGAAGCTGTATGGGGCCCGATGAAAGACTATTTTTCAAGGCATGCTGCGCTTTGGCTCTTATTACTCATCATCCTGTATAAACTGGGTGATGCGTATGCAGGAACCCTCACGACTGCATTTCTCCTTAAAGGCCCCAGGTTTTCAGCAAGCGAGGTTGGAACCATTAATAAAGGCCTCGGGTTTGCCTCAGTTATCGTAGGGGCACTGATCGGAGGTACTCTGATGATCCGTCTCGGCCTTTTTCGTTCTCTATTGATATTCGGGATACTCCAGGCAGTATCCAACCTTTCTTTCATGCTGCTTGCCCTCGTGGGGAAAAATTACGGAATGTTGATTTTTACTGTAGCCTTCGAAAATCT
>JALHSV010000475.1 GCA_022865525.1 Thermodesulfovibrionales bacterium | reverse complement strand
CATTCTGATACAATAGACACCTTAGAACGATGATTGATCTTCACACACACAGTTTTTTCAGTGACGGAGAGCTTGTGCCTTCTGAATTAATCAGAAGGGCAACAGCATTCGGCTATAAGGCCATCGCGATCACAGACCATGTGGATTCATCGAACATCGATTTTGTGGTTCCCCGGATTGTCAATGCAATCAAAAAAATTAAACCCTATATTTCCATAGATGCAATCCCCGGCGCGGAGATTACCCATGTTCCCCCAAAGCTCATCCCTGATCTTGTGAAAGAGGCACGGTATTTAGGTGCAAGAATCGTTGTCGTGCACGGGGAAACAATAGTCGAGCCGGTTGCACCCGGAACGAACAGGGCAGCCATTGAGGCAAATGCTGATATTCTTGCACATCCGGGCCTTATATCTGAGCAAGACCTTCTCTTGGCAAAGGAGAAAGGGGTAACGCTCGAGATAACTGCCCGCAAGGGGCATTCATTAGCGAATGGGTATGTCGCCAAAGAAGCGATACGATTCGGCATACCGCTCTGCATCAATACTGATGCCCATAGTCCCTCGGATTTCATCACACGGGACATGGCAAGAACAATACTCCTTGCTTCCGGGATAGAACAGAACCGCATTGAATCCATATTTGATCATGCAAGGGCTCTTATAGAAAAAACTCGCAGGAGGGATTGATGCCGAAGGCAATTAAAAAAAGAGTACCAAAAAAGACGGATACACCAGAGGAAGGGGTACAGGCAACCCTTTCGAACCTGAAGGATACCTTACTGGAACGACAGAGCACTGCCCTGACAATCGGTATCGGCATCCTTGTCATCATCATAGCTGTTGTGAGCTTCCTATTCTATTCGTACACGAAAGAGACCAGCGCAAAGAAGCTCGAGTATGAAGCATACAAAATTTACTACAGCAGAGGCCCCATGCAGCCGGAAAACAGGGAAGAACAATACAAGAAAGCCCTAAATGCATTCAAAAAGGCTTCCGATACCAGGAAATCTCCTTTCTCCCTCTATTATATTGCAGCCTGCTCCTATGAACTTGGCCAGTATGATGAGGCGCTGAAAACTCTGAAAGATTTTTCCCAGAGATATTCGGGCGAAGAAAAATTTCTTCCGCTTGCTTACCGGAAAATGATAACGATCTATACCAAAAAAGGCGATGCCGGCGAGGCAAAAAAGACTCTCGATGCGCTCTATAATTTGAAAAGTGATATTTACAAAGATTTTGCTCTCATGGAATATGGCAGACTCCTTGAAAAAGAAGGGAAACCTGACGAAGCCAGGAAGAAATATGAGGAACTTATAACAAGATTCCCCAATTCTCCTTTCAAGGATGAGTCGCAGATAAAATTGACTGGGAAAAAAGAAGGCTAAATTCTTTTCGAGGCGGTCTTCGGTACTCTCTTCTGCTTATACGATATCTTTGCAACAGAGCTTTTTGATCCGGAACGTTTACCCCTAATTGCAGATTTCTTCTGCTTCAGCGAAGCCTTTTTTATGATTGCACGGTCCTGCCTGTCCTGAACAAACTTTCCTTGGGGAGGGAGGTAGATTTTTGTTCCGCCCGTAAGAGGCATGATCTTCTCCATATCATTCAGATCCAGGATAACCTCCACAGGCACGCCTGTCTTCTTCGATATGCTTTTAAAAGTATCCCCTTGCTTTACCGTATACAAGTCAACGGTAAAACGCTCTTCTTCCGGTATTTGGGAGAGTTTCTCGATGAAGATTTCCTGTTTGCCTTCCGGAATCCTCAGGGAATATTCCCGGAGATCGGGAGGTGTGCACCATCTTTTCAGTTCAGGGTTTAATTCCCTGATTACTTCAACCGGTACTTCTGCACATTCTGCAGCGACTTCAAGGTCAACAGGCGATTTCAGTGTCACTGTTTCATAACTAAGCGGCGGATGGAATTCGAGGTCATCAAATCCATAATGTTCCGGCCTGTCTGCAATAAGACTTGCAGCAATGAACTTGGGAACGTAGTCCTTCGTTTCCTTTCTGATCTGATTGGTGGGTAACAATGACCAGTAATCGTCAGCTTTTGCCCTGTTCAGGGCTCTCATGATCTTGCCTTCCCCCGCATTATACGCCGCCATTGCCAGATGCCACGAACCGAACATATCATAGAGGTCGTTCAGGTAATTTGCCGCTGCTAACGTAGACTTTACCGGGTCTCTCCGTTCATCACGCCACCAGTTTATTTCAAGCCCGTATCGTTTTGCCGTAGATGCGATAAACTGCCAGTACCCGGCTGCCTTTGCAGGCGAATATGCATTTGGATTAAATCCGCTCTCTATAAGAGAGAGAAAGACCATCTCTTCCGGGATATCCTGTTCTTTCAATATCCCTTTCATTAATTCAAGATATCTGCCCGACCTGCTGAGCCACAAAGAGAATTTCTCACGGATTCTTTCTGAAAAAAGTGTTATGTGTCTGCTGACAGCAACCACAGCGAGTTTATTCTTGCTGTAATCTTCAACAAAGGGCGGGCTATTCTTGATCTCGTCTTCGGTAAGACTGGAGATTGCAGGCTGTGTGCCTTGTGT
>JALHSV010000474.1 GCA_022865525.1 Thermodesulfovibrionales bacterium | reverse complement strand
TGCCTTTATACAAGGAAGTTGAAGCGAGCTTAGATGCCTGCGAGAAAGAGGAGATTATCAGCACAGGAGGAGAAAAAAACGAGAGTATTTTGGATAAGACACTTGCAATAATCGATGATGTGATGATGGGTAGGGAAACAATGACGGACGGGGAGAATGACAGCACCTATAGGAGAGAAATCGATATTGAAGAATTGAAAAGGAATTATGTAAAAATTACAGGGGCGCGAGAGATTATTTCGAAAGCAAGGCATGCACTTATCATGCATAACCTTCGCTTGGTTGTACATGTTGTCAAGCATTATGTAGGAAGAGGACTTTCTTTGCTGGACCTTATCCAGGAAGGGAATATCGGCCTTATGAAAGCAATCGACAAGTTTGACTATAGAAAAGGTTTTAAATTCAGCACATACGCAACATGGTGGATACGACAGGCAGCACTGAGGGCACTTATTGATCAGGCGAAAACAATCAGGCTTCCAGTCCATATGATGGATCTTTACAATAAGATTATTAAAACTTCGAGGGAACTGATATCAAATCTTGGAAGGGAACCGAGGAAGGAAGAGATAGCTGCACGATTGCGAATTCCTGTCAGGAAAGTGGAGGAGATTTTATCGGCTGTTCAGGATCCGCTGACCCTCCAAACCCCGATCGGTGAGGATGATTCAACTCTGGAAGATTTTATCAGTGATGATACCGATTCCTCCCCGTATTGTCATGTGGAGAGAGACATGATGTCTGAATATTTACTGAAGATTCTTCATACCCTTGCGCCCAGGGAGGAGCAGGTCATACGAATGAGATTTGGTATTGGAGTTGACAGAAACTATACACTCGAAGAAGTAGGCAGATCTCTCTCCCTTACCCGTGAACGGGTACGGCAGATAGAGGGTGTTGCAATGAGAAAACTCAGACATCCAAAGAGAGGCAGACTGTTAAAAAACATGGAGATGTCATGAGAATGGCAGGAAGAACCGATGAGCTTTCCGGGGGAGAGTTTTCGATACACGTCTATTCAACACACAGGGTTCTTGTCATTTCATTTACTGATAGAGAGGAATCTGTTTGCACGATGATAAATACATGCTCAGATAGAATATCCCTATTAGAAGCAGAGCAATAAAAAGGATAATAAAAAATGTTTTTGGTTTCCGGAAAAGAAGATAAAGAAGAATGGTTACGATGGCAAGGGATGCGAGAAGATTTTTCTGAAAAAAGATAACGACACTTGCGACTATTGCGGCAAAAGACATGTGAGTTGCTCTCTTGTATGATGAAGTATTCTAACCATTTATGGTTCTCTCAGTATTTCGCTTATCTGGTGATTATTTTCCTCAATGCCTTTATCGGATTAAACAGAGTGTCATCGAAGTTCCCGCTTCCCCTTTTGCCCCTTATTCCTATTATACCTTTCAGGGCCTTTGCATGCGAGGGCTGGATCCCGAGTGCCGTCTCAAAGTTTTCTTCTGCCCTGTTCGACAATCCCAAAGCATGATATATGTAACCTGCCTCTGTTAGATAATCTGAATTGGAAGAGTCAATTTTGAGTGCGTTCTTGATAGCTTTCTCTGCCTCACGGCATTTCCCAAGATTCAGAAGGGTCTTCGCGTAATAAAAGAAATATTTCGCTGAAGTGTTACATAAGTAAAGAGCGTGTTGAAAAAGGACCTCGGCCTCTGGAAAATTACCATTCCAGAATTCGATTTTCCCCTGTTCAAAATATTGATGTGCCGACTCCTGCTTTGAGATCTTTCCCGACTGTTTAAGCAGCAGAGTTCTGTCATAGTGCTCTTTTTGCGCAGCACTCATAAGCGTATCGTAGGCTTCATTCACGTATGCAAAAAGAACATTCAGTTTATCTTTCGTCTTAGGTGGCAAACAGCAATGTTTGTCAGGATGAAATTCCTTTACCCTTCTGTAATATGCCTTCTTGATCTCATCGGCATGAGCATCATCTTTGACGTTCAATAGCTCATAGTAGCTCAGGTTTTTATCGGTATATCTCATATACATATTTTCGATCTTCTTGATGATTATTCCCGGGGAGTCCACCGAAGGGTCTCCAATAATATCTTCAGGCGGAGTGTCGTGAGGAATTTCAGAATCTTCTTTAACCATGTGTGTTTCTGAATCTCTGTCGTGATACGAATGAGCATATTTAGGAGATGTCTCTGTATGGTCAATGAGTTGAAATACATCTGATTCAACATCAGCCATTATAGAATGAACAATTTCCTCTCCCTTTTCCGAGGAGACTTCATCGAATTGCATGCCAGCCATATAGAGGGGAACAATATTGCCGTCTGTGTCCTCAATACTTTCCACAAGGAATGACCATTTCACAACAGCCCTGGCAAACAATACATTATCTTTATACCCGATCTTCAGGATATAGGTATTTCCAATATTGAGCCTTCGATCTGCTTTTACTAATACCCCACCTGATGATATGTTGATGATGATTAACTTTTTAGCAAGAGACATCTCGCTCTGAATGTTCATATTTTTAACAGACAATCTCTTGTGTAGTCTCTTCTCCTCCGCATTATCTTCGCAGCCGTGTGCACTTTCCGTGCAATTTGAAGGCGCATCTTCCTGGAGAACCGGATTAGCAAAATTATTGTCTCTATTCATTTTTTCCCTCTTGTTCATAGTATCTGTTGCAATGCTTCAAGAAGCAATCCTACCTGGGTAGGATAGGGGAGGGGGCAATACCTTGCAATGGCGGTGGCTCGGTAAAGATTACGGTGTTGACATCGATACCAGCTTTTTCAAGCTGAAAGACGGGTATGAGAAATCCAGCTTTTCACCCGGTGTCTTTAAGGAATTCTAAGAACAAGGGACCATTCCCGCTTTTCTTTTCTTCCATGCATGTCTAATGATTGTTTGTCTTGGGGTACAGAACAGTTCCGGCCAGCGTTTGCAGAAGTCAGCGTGTATCCTTTACAATCAACCATGCGAGAGTGGCGGAACTGGCAGACGCGCTGGACTTAGGAAGCAACATTCTGCTTTTTCCGTTCTCCCTGCAATAGCCTTATTTTAAAGGTTTTATCAGTATTAACGAGGGGTTTCCCTTTACTCTTGAAATCGGCTCAAGTCGGCTGAAATCGGGTAAAGGGAGACCCCCATGGGCACAAAAAAGGCACAGTTGCGTGGGGCCCGTCTATCCATGCCCCTTTTTGTTTGCTACACCTACTTATCAACACTCTGAGCTATCTCTACGTTTCGTTCAATACTTCATCTTATCAACACCGAAAAGACTTTGTCCTGGGTAATCCTTTCAAACGGACATAAATAGAAATGATGCCTTTGAAAACGAAAAACGTGGGTTGATACCCTTGCCGGTTTTCTGGGTGTCTGGTCTACCTACGAGTATTGCGTCGGATAGTCAGATAAAGATTGATGATTATCGGAAGAATTGTTGGATCAAAAGGGAAAAAGGCAGAGCCATTGCTGACCCTGCCTTTGTATTTTGAAGCTGATTAGGTTCTACTTCCCAACCTTCCCTCTCAGTGCCTCAAGAGCACTGCTTATTTCCCGTCGCGCATCGCGGCGATCCCGCCAAGGACACCGACGTACAAAGTTCCGTCTGGGCCGAGATACGCGGCGGCATAATGATTGTTGTACAGGACCCCCGTACCGGCCAGTTGCTTCCATACCGTTTCACCGGTGTGGAAGTCGATTGCGGTAAAGTACCACGGATCGGTCGTCGCGGGGCCCTTTGGCTTCGCGTAGGTGTAGATAAGCCCGTTTGCCAGAGACATCTTGCTCACTACCGAGGGAATGCTTACCGATTCGTTCGTCCACACCGTGTGGCACGCGCCATTCTCCAGGTCGACGCGAGCGATGCCCGGCTTGGTGGTGCGTCCGTGCGTCGTGTCCTTCCTTGGGTCCTTATAGCCGAAGTTGTTCTCCACGATGATCGATTTGTCGGTGGCAATGAGGGAGTTCTCGTTGGATGCCTGGCCGGGCTGGAACACCGGCTCGGCGCACACCAGCTGCCCATTGTCGCGGCGATACACGAGCACGTGCATCCGCGGCTGGCCG
>JALHSV010000062.1 GCA_022865525.1 Thermodesulfovibrionales bacterium | reverse complement strand
TATTGGTAAACAGCATTGAGCATTACACATCACCATTACAACAAACATGCCACGTCTGAAATGCTCTCTATTCCATAGAATATACTAATTCATTTTCCCTTTCCGGGGAAAGGCATCCTCATTTTGGAAACGTAATATTTTATTCAAGGACGGATGCTCTTCATGATATTACGATGTATAGACCGACAGGAAGATATCTTCCATCACATGCCTCACGGTCACTGTGCGGGAGATTTCTGTTATTGCGAATGCTAATATTTCTTCAGGCTTTACATAGAATAATTCCACATTTCTCCGGGGAACATAGTATGTCAGAAAATTTACATGGAGGGATTCCCTGCACAAGGGAAAGAGTTTTTTCAACAACCCCTTCATGGATTCCTCAATCCCGGCAATCCTGAGGTTGAAGACCCCAATTGCAATAATCACATCAAACCGGCGATGAAAGGTGTATTCATCGATATCCAAGGCGATAAACTCTGCTTGAGGATATTTATGTTGTGCCAGTTCTATCAGATTATCATTGACGTCAATTCCGCAGTATGAAACAGAAACGCCTTTATCACAGAGAAATCCATAGAGGTCTCCCTTCCCGCATCCGAAATCCAGGATAGTTTTGCCTGAAAGGTCCCCTGTTGCCATGAGGAGGGTTTCATACCTTCTCATTTGTCCTTCGGGTGTCCACCTTACAGCCTGTGGAGTATCACCGAAGTCCCGTAAATGCCTGTTATAGAAATTGAGGAGTTCCTGTTTGCCCAGCGGATCCATATCTATTTTATAGTATCATACGTAGATAAATCGGGTTGTTCTATGGTACATTTTTATCATAACGGTAACAGCATGGAGGGACTCACATGGAAGAGTTACGATATAAAGAGTACACTGAAGAGGAATCCCGTATTTACTATCAGACCATGGACGAGATCATGGAGGGGTTGAAAAAAGGACTAATGTTCCGCGAAGCATGCGGTGCCGCCAAAGTACACGATGGGCAACTCAGAGGATTTATTGAAGATGATGCCTTAAAGATCATGATAGCGGACATGCACTATAACAAAGGCATACCTCTGGAGAAGGTTGCTGAAAACCTGCAGGTGCCGGTTGAAAAGCTTAAAGAGGCAAGTGCAGAAATGCTCGAAGATGTAGGGATTACGGCTGTGGAACTATACAGGGCAAACAACCCGGATAGCCCGGTGGGAAACGCATAGGAGGAGAAATGCCGGAACAGCACAAGAAAGTCAGACTGTATTCGCTCAGTACATGCCCGACCTGTAAGCTGGTGCAGAAATTTTTGGAAAATCATGGGATACATTACGAAATTACGGAAGTAGACCTGCTTGACAGCGGTGAACAGTGGCTCATGACAAAGGAAGTAAAGAGATATAATCCTCAAGCGACATATCCGACGCTCGTGATTGAGGAGGTTATTCTGGGACTGGATGAAGAAACAATAAAAAAAGCTCTGGGAATATCATGACAGCTGAACGACTCTTCGAAATCCTCGGGAAATATGCTGAGTCGCAGGGGATCCAGCTCAATAAGGATAAAGAGTATGTTATGGAAATCCTAAAAGGACTCCTTACCAATGAATCGAGGTACGGGTACCGTTCATGTCCCTGCCGTCTGGCAGCGGGAGCAAAGGAGAAAGACGCCGATATTATTTGTCCGTGTGTCTATAGAGATCCTGACATAAAGGACTATGGAAGCTGCTACTGCCGGTTATATGTTTCAAAAGATTGGAACGAAGAAAGAATCAAACACGTCAGGGTTCCTGAACGAAGGCCCCGCAAGGATTAAAGAGGAGACAGGGAAGCATGTTTTCTGCGAGTAATCTCTCACTGAGCAGTTTGAAAAAAAATATTCTTGAGCATATACTCTGGGACTTTGAACCCAAACAGTTATTAACAGTCTCATAATAGTCTGTACATATTCGGCGTCATTCCCGCGAAGGCGGGAATCCAATTTGACCGGGAAATGGATGCCCGACTGAGGACCTCGGGCATGACGGGGAAGGGAAAGAAGCCGTAAATACTATTATGAGACTGTTAATAATGCAGGCAAGGTGCGGGATAGCTGAGTGAATTCCCTGTTGATATAATAGGTAATGGTTATGGTTGAACATACGATGCATGGATCATCATTTCTGCTTGAAATCGGGACAGAAGACCTGCCTGCACGTTTTATATTCCCGGCGATAAAGCAGTTGGAAGAAAATACAGTTAGGATATTGCGTGAAACGCACATACAGTTTTCCGAGATAAAAACATACGGCACTCCGCGAAGATTGGCGCTGATTGCGGATGGCCTCCCTCAAATGCAGGAAGACAGAACACGGGAAGTCTTCGGGCCTTCACGGAAGGCGGCTTTTGATGCGAATGGGCACCCGACAAAGGCAGCAATCGGATTTGCCCAGGCGCAAGGGGTAAGAGTCGAAAGTCTTATCATAAAAAATAAGGATAAGGGTGAATATGTTGTAGCAGTTTTGGAAGAGAAGGGCGGTCCTGTCAGCGCAGTTCTCCCTGAAATACTGAAGAGAATCGTGCTTTCTCTTCAT
>JALHSV010000061.1 GCA_022865525.1 Thermodesulfovibrionales bacterium | reverse complement strand
GAGACCAAACATTCCCTTTCATTCCTTGGACACCTTGTTTCATACCCATTCGAGGCAGTCTTTTCCTTTCTGCCTTATACTCTGTTGCTTTTACCGTTGGTCATCTATAGAGATTTACGGAGAACAGCAAAAGAGGTTTTGGCAAATGAAATTCTCGTATTCTCTCTCATCATGATCATCATAAATTTCCCGCTCTACTGGCTTCTTCCGAATGCACGATTTAGGTACTTCCTTCCTGCAGGTCCCTTTGTTGCTATCGCGACAGCTGTATTGTTTGAATTTTATCTCCGGAGAGCAAAAGAACAATATGACATCACCACCTTCTTTCACCGATTCTTAAAGATACTCGCCTTGACATCATTCATTGCCGTCCTGGCAGCGATACCATTGATCTGGTATCTCGAATTACGGTTCACCTTATCCCTTCTCTTATTCATGAGCATCCTTATCTTCTTTGCTGTTTATATCAACGCTCGGTTGTATACGATACCGCTCAATAGAATCCCGGTCATCCTGGCTCTTCTCACAGGACTTTTTTACCTCACCTATACTGCCATTGATGTACAGTCGGAAGCAAAAAAAGATAATCATCCCAAAAAAATCGCCCAGGAAATAAATCGCCTGTTGCCTCAAGATACTCGAACTGTCTATGAAATAGGATACCGGAGATTTTTAGGGGTTATGTGCTACCTGAATAAAAATGTCATCCAGATTAACACATTTTCTGATCTAAAAACTTTGAAGAACCAGGGTGCAGATGTATATTTTCTTTTTGACACCAAGTTCCTGGAAAAGAGGCCCGATAACGAAAAGAAAATACTCTCGGAAGATATTCAATGGGAAAAAGTCTATTCAAAATATTTTACCGAAAGCAGGGGCGAAATTGTTCTTGCACGTATGAAAATGGCAAAAGGCTGATACTTGAACAAGCAGGAACTGACTGAGGAGGAATACTGGGATGGCAGGTGGGAAAGGCTTAAGCTTCCGGTTGAAATTACAAAGGATAATGCAAGAGCTGTAACAAGAGAGATGATGAATGTCTTTGAAATGTACCTGCCAAAGCAGAACGGACTTAGAATTCTTGAAATAGGAGGTGCTCCGGGGAAATGGCTTGCATATTTCAAGAAACATTTTCATTATGATATCAATGCAATAGATTATTCCGGGACCGGCTGTCAAAAAATGAGAGAAAATTTTGCTCTCCTGCATCTGGAGGCAAAGATATACAGAAGCAATATCCTGACAGATGATCTCTCAGGATTGACCCCTTTCGATATCGTATACTCACTCGGTTTTATTGAGCACTTCCAGGATCTCTCCGTAATCCTTGAAAAACATCTTGAGATGGTTAGGGGTGGTGGGATTCTGATATTAGGCGTCCCCAATTTTTTAGGCATAACAGAGCACGTTCTCAGGCGAACCGCACCCCGGATGTTAACGACCCATAACCTTCAGGCGATGGATCTAAAAACATGGGATGCCTTCGAGGATAAATACCACTTGGCGCCGATATTTAAAGGGTATATCGGCGGTTTTGATCTTCACAACTGCCGGCGATGCGAAAAGAGGACCCCTCTCAACAGACTGATTCGACTCTTTTTCAAAGCATTGACCAGACTAACGAGGGAAATCCCTTTTCTGAGAAAATACAATTCAAAGTACTGGAGCCCCTATTTCCTTGTTCTGTATAAGAAGGGATAAAGTGCTGAAGGAGATCTCTTGCTGTGCACATGCTAATCTGAAACTGGGTTTTCACGGGTCATGGCAGTGGACTGTATGAGTCCGTGGCCAATACCGATAAGCGTCCAGCATATCTGTCCGGGCCATCCATGATACATATAATCAAAAGTATTCAGACAGAGGAATCCGACAAGAGAGACGAATACCCCTGAAAGAATAAGCTTCTTTTCGAAAATAATTTCATTTCGTATGCCCAGAGTGAAATTTTTCAAAATGACCCCGAAGAGCAGTATTAGTATGGCTGCTCCCACGATACCAGTCTCAACAGCTGTATTGAGAAATACATTGTGAGCATGTTTTACATATGTATCAGGATAATATTTAGAAAAGGTCTCCTTGCCATATCCAATGCCTGTGAAGGGATAGGATCGTATTATGTCGGTAGAAAGCTTTATTGCTTCTATCCTCGGCTGTTCACTTCCACGCGTAATTAAGGTATGCGAAATGATCGATTTATACGAAAGCGCCGCAATAATCAGTATGACAGTAATGACTCCTGCAAGAACTAATTTCGTATATTTCCTCATAAAAAGAAAAATAAGGATTACCATTTCGATGATGACTGACAGCCAGGCCCCGCGCGTAAAGGTAAAAAAGAGGGCAGCAAGCAAGAAGGGGAATGACAGGAATAAAACGCGTTTCATCCATCCCTTCGAGATAAAGGCCAGGATAGTCATAATAGGAATCGATAACACCAACAGCGTTGCCAACCGGTAAAAAGCGCCTGTTAAACCCGGAACCCTGTTCACAAAGAAAGCCGGGTACTGATAGAACTGATAACAGGCATAAAAGGCCATGACCATTGCTGATAAGGATAGAGGGATGAGGATACTTTTCAACTTTCCGGGAGTAATTTCCTGTACCATGAAGAATGCAATAAAATACAGGAGATACTGCTTGGGCATCTTTGCGACTATTTCGTGCAGGCTGTATGATGGATCAACTGCATAAATAAGGGATGCAAAAGCCCAGAAAAATGAAAGGATTATAAGGATATGGACTGATCGAAAAGCGAGTGATTTCCGGTAGGTGTCTTTGTAGTCAGGCAATTTTTCAACGAGGAAAGTACCTGTCAGCAGGAAAAAAAGAATTTCTTTTATCGAAGTCATTCCATCAAACGGAAGGAAGAATATAAGTCCTGAAAGGGCAATGTACTGGATATTTCTCATCAGGAGAAATAATTTGTTTTCACCTATCTGATTCATTATGATACAGTTTTGGTCAAAACAGATTCATATATTTCTGTCAACTGCCTGATCATGATATCCGTCGTAAATTCCTCTTCCACTCTTTGCCGTCCTTGTTCGCCGAGTTGCTTTTTCACATCCCTGTCCGCAGAACCTATCTCCAGCATTGCAGCGGCAAGTGCCGGGGCATCTTTGGGTTGAACAAGCCTGCCGCACTTGCAGTCACCAAAGACTTCCGGGATACCTCCCACGCGTGAGGCAATAACAGGAAGGCGCATTGCCATAGCTTCCAGTAAGGCTATAGAGAGCCCTTCAGCGAGAGATGGGAGAACGAATATATCAAATCCTTTGAGAAGCTCAAAGACATCGTTTCTGTATCCAGTGAACAAAATCCAGGGCAGTACACCCAAATCCCTCGCTGTTTTCTCAAGCTCCTCGAGTAGGGGACCTTGTCCCATGATCACAAGCCGGGCCGATTTGAGGTGGTTTCTTACCTGTGCAAACGCTTTTATCAGATAGGATTGGCCTTTTGTTAAGGCCAGACGGCCCACGGTACCGAATACGATTTCATCTTCTGACAGACCAAGTCTCAGACGCGCCTCTTTCTTGCTGACTTTTATGGTGTCGATCATCTGCAAATCGATGCAGTTTCTCACGGTAACAACTTTTGAGGGGTCTATCTGCCAGTTGGTCTGTATCACATCCATCCTGACGCTTTCCGAAACCGCTATGATCCTATGAACAGATTTCAAAATTGCCCAGTTTGCAGCACGCCTCGTGAGTGAACGAGTTCGGGAAAGTCCGTGGACATGAGATATGACCGGGATACGGCCGGCAATGATCGATGCCAGTGTTCCGTAAATAGTGGGTTTATGCTTGTGACAGTGAAGAACGTCTATGTGCTTCTCTCTCAAAATTTCGGCTAACTGTAATACAACGCCTGGATTAAAAAAATCTAACTGTTTCTTCCTGAAGCCAAGATGGAGAACTTCGTATCCCAAATCTGCGATGATATTCTGAGATCCATGATGTTCGCCGAGGTAACATATGACATGAGAAAATCTTGCATTATCAACTCCCCTGACAACATTGATGAAAATCGGAAGATTTCTTTCAAATTCCTTGCGAAGGTGGAGAATCCGGTATTTTCTGTTTTCCGGACTGCTATCTGAATTTGTTTTCATATCTCTTTTGTGTCATCTTGCCTATCTGCCGGAGGATCTCTTTTCTTCTCAACATAAGAGCGGCGTTCTCAGTCAGGTAAGCATTAAAAAACCTCAGCCTGTCCGTCCTCGTTATCTGCGGCAGGAGAACCATGTTGAGTTGCACGAGATTTTTAAATCTTTTTCTTTCCGGCATGTTCCCGTAATGTCTTGTCCTTTCGTTGTCGATAAAATAAAGCCGGACGGAAGCACCCGTGCCATTGATGATAATATTCCCGACCCGCAAATCACCGTGGAAGATGCCATGCCTGTGTAACCGGCCGATTTCCTGTCCTGCTGCAGAGATCAGCGCCCTTTTCTCGGTATACTGTTCAATTGACAAAGGCAACTGAAAGCGCGATTGGAAATATTGATATGTCCGCTCCCCGGGCACTGCTTTTGTGATAAGAAAATTCTTTTTCGCAAAAAAGAATGTATATGATGTTCCGTACATAACCGGTAACGGGGTGAGGAAGCCTTTTTGCAGAAGGATCTTTCCTGCTCTGAAAGCCTTCCCGCCCCGGTGAAAACCGAACAAATTTTTGATTTTATCCTTTATGCCCCTGTCATGAAAAACCTTACAATAAAATTGTTCTCCTGATTGCCAATCCTTGAACTGCAGGACAGTAGTGAAACGGGAACTCTTGACAGGGATGCCGTCTTTCCCCCGCAAGAGGTCTGGGATTCGGCCTTTCACCCAAACTGCATCATTGATACCAGCTGGGTATGCAAAAATGAGAGCGCTTCCAATGCCTAACGATATTCTGATTTTCTTTAAAGATTCTTTATGGTGATTGATAATCTTCATGAACCTTTGAGAAAAAATCAGCGAGTCTATCAGCTCTCTTCTCCCAGCTGAATTCATCAGCTGTTTGGTAAGCATTCAGGG
>JALHSV010000060.1 GCA_022865525.1 Thermodesulfovibrionales bacterium | reverse complement strand
TGCCATCATCTCCGACTGTTTTTCATAGTATCTCGTTTCGCGCAAGGCCTCAAGCTGGAGGCGCGGGTCATTTTCTATCCTCTTTTTCACGTTTTCGAACTCAGGTGATTCACGCAGCTTAAAGATTACCGACGAGTAGACGGGCCTCCTGAATGCCTGCATGAATTGGTCAACATCGCCCCATATCTCCGAGTTGTATCCTGTATTTCCTGCATCAAAGATCCCTACCACAGTCCAGTCCCTCATGCCAAAACGCAGGGATTCGCCAATACCTCCACCCTCAAAGCGTTTTGCAATGCTCGAACCTGCAATGATTTCTGAAGAGCCGGCTCTCGGAATACGGCCCTGAACGAGCCTGACCTGAGGACGGAGGATCATTGATTTCTCTTCGATTCCCCGTATGACAATGTTCGATGGTTTATCAGTTCCCCGTTTCTGAAGAGCAATCAGCACTACCAATTCCTTTGCCACAACCCGTTTTCCATCCCCACCCGTAGCAATCTCCGGCTGGGTTTCTATGATTGATGCCTGAAGTCTCTCAACACCGCTCTGCACCTCTGACTCTGAGGATTTCCTTATGACAACAACATTGTCATAAGAGCCTGTCTGCACAAGGGTTTTTTGCAGGCCCTGGGCAAGCATCAGCACTGCAGCGAAAACAAATACCACAAGAGCCATGCCTGCGATTGTCAGAACAGTCGTGAGCCTCCGTGTCCATAAATTGCGCAGGCTGTATGAGAACGGTATCTTCACTACCCTATCCTTCTCAGCCCGTCAGCTATCCTGATTCTTACAGCACGCCACGTGGGGAATACCGCTGCTGAGACACCAATGAGACAGGCAGCAACTATGTCAAGATATATTGTTTCATGCTCAACATTGAATATGGGGAAATATGCGCTCAGTTGTTGTGCAAAGATCCTCGCTGCCGGGAATGTGAGAAGAATCCCTATTGAAGCCCCTATCATGGTTATGAAGAGGGATTCCCCGAATATAAGGCCTGCAACGTGGATCCCGCCAAAGCCAAGAGTTTTGAACACTGCATATTCGCCAATTCTCTCACGGGCTGTCATGGCCATTGTGTTGGCGACAACCACCATGATGATAAGAATGATCACGTAAGAGACAAGCTGAATCGCAATAATAATTGCCTCTGACATCGAGATAAAGCTCAGATTGAAAGCCTTCTCTGTCTCTGTAAGGGTCTCGGCAAGGGAATTCTTGAACATTTTGTCGATGCTCACCGAAACATCCGCAGTAAGGTTCGGGTTCCTTACCTCAATCATATACCATCCAACCTGATCGGCACGTCCCGGAGCAGTCTTTTTCATCGTTTCATTGAGATATTCCCAGTGAAAGAAAAAAGCAGTCTCATCAACGTTCTGATCCCTCCCCTGGTAAATTCCCCGGATAATGAATTCCCAGTTGCCCGGAAAGATTGTTCCTCTGAGAGTTACGGTATCCCCGATCTTCCAGCCATACCTGTCCGCAAGTTTTCTCCCTGCAACAGCAGATTTCCGGTCCCGGTAAAAAGCTGTTCTCTGATCAGGGGGTATGATGAGTTCAGGATATATCGCAAGGTAATGTTCCGGTTCCATAGCATAATTTGCGAAAAAATGCTTCTCATCAATATAGATTCCGCCGAACCATGTCCCGTAGGAAACTGATTT
>JALHSV010000059.1 GCA_022865525.1 Thermodesulfovibrionales bacterium | reverse complement strand
TTTTTCGGTGCTTCTTTCTTTACTCCTGTTTCAGTTTCCCCTGGTGTCTCTTCTTTCTTTTGTTCGGCTGCCGAGAGTTTGGAAACTGCTTCTTTGTTTATCTCAACTTTGTAGGTTTTTCTCAGATTCTCGATATACGAGTCAAAAAACTCTTTCTGTTTTTCTGCAGAAATACGCTGGAAGAGCACGTTCTTGATTTTTTCAAATTCAATAGGGTTCCCTTTTTTCCTGTCAGTAACCTTGATAATATGATATCCGAATTTTGTCTTCACCGGTTCACTGCTGACTTCACCCTGTTTGAGTTTTGCCGCAGCAGCCTCAAATTCCGGAACCATCTGCCCTGAAGAGAAATACCCGAGGTCTCCGCCATTTTGGGCAGACCCCGGATCAATCGAATTCTTTTTGGCAAGCGCTGCAAAATCCTCGCCCTTCTTCAGTCTTCCCAATATCTTTTTTGCATCACCCTCTGTTTTAACCAGAATATGGCTGGCCTTTATCTGGCTTACCGCAGCAAGCTCCGCCTTATGCTTTTCATAGTAATCTTTCACATCCTGCTCTGTGACCTTTGCTTTTGCCTCTATCTCCTTTTCAAGAAGCTGCCCGATGAGGGTAAGTTTCTTAAATTCTTCAAGTTTTCTTGCATATTCAGGGTCCTTGTCAAGCCCCCTTTTCGCTGCCTCCTGATACAACAGCTCCTTCTTGATCATTTCATCAAGGAACTTCTCTTTGCCGGCGGCCCCTTCAAAGAGTTTCTGGGCAAACTCGGGCAGGTTCTTAATGTCTCTTTCGAGATCGGCCTGGGTTATTTGTATCGTGCCGACTTTTGCGAGATACGGCCCTTTTTGTTCTCCCTTTTGCGCACATGATACCAATGCGCAAAGGACAGAAATAGCCACTATGAAAACAAAAACTTTTTTCATGGAATCCTCCTGAATTTAAATTTTACTTTTATAGCATAAGAGGCATTCTTTTTGACACATAAAAGTTTTTATGATAGATTAGCAGCATCTGCAGAGGCTCTTGTGGAACGAAAAAAATCACATCAACTTTTTGAGATTGCGTCTGAGATTATCCCCGGCGGAGTCAACAGTCCTGTGCGTGCTTTCCAGGCAGTCGGGGGAAACCCAGTGTTTATTGAACGGGGCCGGGGCTCAAAGATCTATGATGTTGACGGCAATGTCTATATCGATTATGTCCTTTCGTGGGGTCCACTGATACTTGGTCATGCCTATCCAAAGGTTATCGACGCCCTCAAAAAAGCTGCAGAGAATGGAACCAGTTATGGTGCACCCACAGCACTCGAGATTGAACTCGCGCAGCTTGTTTTAAAGGTCTATCCGTCCATGGATAAGGTACGGATGGTCAACTCCGGGACGGAAGCAACAATGAGTGCAATCCGCGCAGCGCGCGGTTTCACCGGACGGGACAAGATAATCAAATTCGAGGGCTGCTATCATGGTCACGCAGATGGACTGCTGGTCAAGGCCGGATCAGGAGCCACAACTTTTGGGGTGCCGGACAGTCCCGGAGTGCCGAAGTCCTATGCAAGAAATACCATTACGATTCCTTACAATGACAGTGCTGCATTGAAAACAGCAATTACGAAAGAGTGGAAATCCATTGCGTGCCTAATCATAGAGCCAGTCGTGGGAAACATTGGCTGTGTATTGCCGAAACCCGGTTTTCTCGAAACAGTAAGAAAGCTGACAGAACGCCATAATATCGTGCTCATTTTCGATGAGGTAATGACAGGGTTCAGGGTAGCCTACGGCGGTGCACAGGCACACTATGGTATCAGACCTGACATGACATGCCTCGGAAAGGTTATCGGTGGCGGTTTGCCGGTTGGCGCGTACGGGGGGAGGAAAGAAATCATGTCCATGGTTTCTCCTGAGGGCCCTGTTTATCAGGCAGGCACCCTCTCAGGAAATCCGCTCGCAATGACAGCCGGAATAACAACCCTGAAGATACTCTCGAAAGATGGCATATATGACAAGCTGGAACAGAGAGCATCCCTGTTGGCAAAAGGGCTTATTGAAGCATCCCGGAAAGCAGGGATAAAGACACGCTTTTATCGCGCGGGGACAATGTTCTGCAGCTATTTTACTGATACCGATGTTGTAGATTACAAAACAGCAAAGACTGCTGACACAGAAAAATTCGCCCGATTCTTTGCAGCCATGCTGAAAAGAGGAGTTTACATCGCGCCGTCCCAATTCGAGGCAGGGTTCCTTTCACTTGCCCATTCAGAGAAAGACATCGAACAGACTGTCAGGGCTGCATACGAATCGTTTAAAGAAATCAAATAACTGCCCTGAAATTTATGGCTGAAAAATCTTTATTCAGAAATCTCCTCGAAGCAAGCACGGTCGGACTGAATCTTGTCATAGCCACATTCATCGGTCTTGCAATGGGATACGGCCTTGACTATGCCATGGATAAGTGGTTCGGCTGGCATACAAAGCCGTGGTTGATGATCATCTTCCTGTTCTTTGGGATCTTTTCAGGATTCAGAGAACTGGTGAGGATGGCGAAGAAGGCGGATAATGAATCTAAGAAGAATTTATAAACAAGGGGGCCTCATTCTTCTGTGCCTCGCAGCTGCTTCTGCTTACTTCGACTGGAAAAAGCTCCCCCTCAGCATTCTCATCGGCGGTTTGCTCGGACTCGCAAACCTCAAAGGCCTTGCGTGGGGATTGAGGGACTTTGCTGCATCCAGACCGACTGGGAGGGTTATTTTTTTAAGTATCGTCAGGTTTTTCGTCCTCGGCCTGATCCTCTTTATCCTGGCGTTACTTCAATTGATCAATTTTATTGGGATCCTTATAGGATTTACTGTTGTTTTTGTCCTGATATTAAAAGAGGGATTACGGACCGCAAGGGAGTATTCTGGAAAAGGCACAGGCGATGAAGTGCAGCAGTCAATTGATTCCCCGGACGCAAAAAACAGCACTTTTGCTGACCGTGGAGAGGGTCTGAATAATTACGGGAGGAGAGAATGACGATGGATACCAAGGAACTTTTAAGAGAAGCTCAGTTGCTTTTCGTTGACGGAAAAGATAAAGAGAGCATCGAAGCCTTTACAAAAGCGTTGGAAGCAGGTGCAGATCCCTATATCGCCCATTTGAGCCGTGGAGTTGCATATGTGAAGGTAGAGGATATCGATCATGCACTTAGTGATTTCAGCAAGGCAATCAGCCTGAACAATCAGAGTGCCAGAGCATATTTCTTCCGGGGTCTGACTTACATGATGAAAAACGAATTCGAGAGCGCAGTTTCGGACTTTACCAAGGCTCTGGAATACAAGCAGGGTTATGGTATGGCCAAGTTTTCCCGTGCTGTCTCAAATGCCCGCTTGGGCAAATTCGAAGAATCGTCAAAAGATATGACGGCTGTTTTACCTCAGATGGAGGAGAATCTCCAGGGTTTTGCAGATACCTATGGAATTGTGAGAACCCAAATGTGGAAGGTAATGGCACAACTATCAGGAGAAGCAAGCACTCCGACCCTTGAATTAAAGGAAAAAGATATAAATACGCTGAAACAATGGCTTGAACAGGAATAGCACTTATCCCTAATCCAGATTATTCATAAAATTGCCGGCAGATATCGTATTTGAGCGGATTTGAATACTGTCGAAGACAGAATTCACCTCGGAGGTACGAATTGATTCGGGCCGAGAATGAGTTAAAATACTGTATCTGCCGGCATACAGAAAATTTATGAATAAAGTAGGCTAACAGATTATGAAACAGTATGCAGTTGTTTTAGCATCCTGAGCCTGTACGGATGCTTGAGTTTCCTCATTGCTTTCACTTCGATCTGCCGGACTCTCTCCCGTGTGATTAAAAGTTGCCTTCCTATTTCGTCGAGGGTGTGGTCTCTATCAACGCCGATACCAAATCTCATTCGTATGACCATCTCCTCCCTGGGATTCAGTGTTGTCTTGAGGATTTTTAATAAGACCTCTGATGTCTTGTTCCTTTCGGTGTCGTCATAGGGAGAGAGACTGCTGTCACCGATAAAATCTTCGAGTGTTGCCTCCTCATCACCGATAGGGGTTTGAAGAGTCACTGGATCCTGAACAGCCCTCAGGACAGCTTCGATTTTTCTGACAGGCATCCCGACTATCTGTGCAATCTCTTCAGTCCCCGGTTCCCGGCCAAGCTGCTGGGTCAGTTCCTTGGAGGCGTTGCTGATCTTGTTGTTCAATTCCATCAAGTGAACCGGAACTCGTATTGTTTTTGTCTGTTCAACCAATGACCTGGTAACCGCCTGTTTTATCCACCAGGTAGCATAGGTGCTGAATTTAAATCCCATGGTATAGTCAAACCGTTCAATTGCTTTCATGAGACCAATATTCCCCTCCTGAATGAGATCAAGCAAGGAAAGACCCCTCCCGATATAATGTTTTGCAATATTAATTACCAGCCGCAGATTATGGATGATGAGTTCATTTTTTGCTTTTGACACAACTTCCCGTGCAAGCGCAATCTGCTGGTATTTCTTTTTCAATTCATCTATTGCAATTCCGACCTCTGATTCAATCCTCTTCTGTTCCGCCTGCAGTTCTTTTGGTATGACACGAAACTTTGCCGGTTTGTGCCCATTTTTCTTTTTTTCGTAAACCACCATCTTGAACTCTTGCAGGCCCCCGAGATATAAGGCCTTCCTCTCAAGCATAGTAACCTCTTCCATAAGATCATCGATTCGTTCCAGACTTTTTCTCAGCGCCTGCTCTGCCATTTCATCCTCAGAATCGTCACATTCCTTGAATTCCTGGGAATCCAATACATCAAGGATATTTTTGTATAAAGGCAGTATGGTAACCGTTCTTTTAATAACCTCGTTACCTACCTCTATTCTTTGGGCAAGTCCTGTTTCTTCATCCCTGGTAAGGATGGAGATATCCCCCATGGAGTGAAAATATGCCTGAATCAGGTCATCTGACTTTTCGTGCGTTTCCTTTTCTTCAGGGACCTCTTCTTCGCTCTGAGCACTCTCACTATCTGTAACCTTAACTCCCATGTCCTGGAGAAGGTTCATGAAATCCTCAAATTCATCCTCTGAAATGAAGTCCCGCGGCAGGGCATTCTGAATTTCATCGTGGGTTATAAACCCGCGCCTCTTGCCCAAATCAATGATCTCTTCGAAAATATCCCATTCATTCATAGCATTGCCCTCATATCATGGATCCTATCCCTAAGATCGTATGGGTAAGACTCACTGTTTCCGATTCTTTTTCATATGCTCTGTCTGAGACAGAAGGGAAGACGCTTCATAACCGATCTCGTCAACGGGGACAGGGGAATTCTTCTCAGTCCTGTCTTCCCGTTTTAATCCAGGTTTCAGCCTTATGCCCTTCAGTTTCTTGATAATTCTCTGCATATGTAACATGGGTTCGGTCCTTTTCTCCCTAAGCGCTTTCAATCAATATACTCGTTAAGAAGCAATTTATATGCCACTGTTGCTTTATAGATTACTGCTTCAAGAGATCAAAAGTTGTTGAAGGGTTTCCAGTATGTCATTCCGGTTTGGCCGGAATCTTTCTTCGTATATTCCCCCTTTGGAAAAGGGGGATAGAGGGGGATTTTTTGAATCAATCTATCTCCACAAAATCTCCCCTTGCCCCTCTTTACCAAAGAGGGGTTCAGAAGGATTCCCGCCAAGCGGGAATGACAGTTATAGGAACAGAGGTCGCTATGTATAAAGCGGGTTAAGAGGGAAGTGAGAAGGGGACCGGGTGGCTGATGAAGAACTGATTATTCCTTGAACAAATCGGTGCTCAGGTAACGCTCCCCGGTACTCGGCAGGATCACAACAATCTGTTTCCCTTTGTTTGCAGGGCGCTTGGCTATTGAAAGCGCTGCCCATACAGCAGCACCTGAGGAGATTCCGCAAAGGATTCCTTCCATTTTCGCGAGGGACCTTGCTGTTTCAAAGGCCTGTTCGTCCCTTACGGTAACGATTTCATCAAGTATTGCTCTATTGAGAACTTTTGGAATAAAACCGGCTCCGATTCCCTGGATCTTATGGGTTCCGGCATTGCCTCCAGAGAGGACTGGAGAACCTGCAGGTTCAACTGCAACAGCCTGGAAATCAGGCTTTCGTTCTTTGATCACTTCTGAAATTCCGGTAATGGTCCCGCCAGTACCCACACCAGAGACAAGGATATCGATCCCACCGGCGGTATCCTGCCAAATCTCCTCTGCTGTGGTTCTCCGGTGGATTTCAGGATTTGCCGGGTTGCTGAACTGATCAGGCATGAACGCGTCCCGTGTCTCCGAGAGTATT
>JALHSV010000473.1 GCA_022865525.1 Thermodesulfovibrionales bacterium | reverse complement strand
TGCATTGTCTTGCTTTGTGTTATAATGTGTTACAGGAGGTATAAACAATGAGCACAACATTGACAATAAGGCTTGATGAGCAGACAAAAGAGAGGCTTGACCGCCTTGCAGAATCTGTCGCTCGTTCGAAATCGTATCTTGTAACACGCGCGCTTCAGGACTACCTTGAACTGAATGAATGGCAGGTTAAGGCCATTAAGAAAGCCGTGAGTAAAGCCGACAGTTCTGACGCAAAGTTCGTCGCTCACGAGGATGTTTCTGCATGGCTTGAAACATGGGGGACAGAAAATGAGAAGGAGCCTCCGCAGTGCGGATAAGATGGCTCGATGAGGCAATTTCAGATCTCATTGAAATCAGAAAATTCATAGCGGCGAACAAACCGCAAACTGCGAATAGAGTTGCCGGTCTGATCAAAAAAAGCGTTGATCCGCTCACTGAACATCCCGACATCGGGAGGCCCGGAAGGGTCGAGGGAACGCGTGAGCTTATCATGAGTGCTTTGCCTTACATTATCCCATACCGCGTGAAGAACAATAACATTGAAATTTTGCGCGTGCTTCATGCTGCGAGAAAATGGCCACATGAATTTGACTAACAACTGCCCCCGCCTTATCAAAGTTGCGCTGCCGATCCGCGAAATCTCAGCCGAAAGCGTCAGGGACAAATCCCTCTCATTAGTGTATCATTGCCTGCATTTTCTTTGCTATTATGGGGATTACGATGGATTTTCTCGAATCCAGGACAGCAGAAATACTGAAGGATGGCCTTTCAGCTTTAGGTCTTAGCCCGTCAGATGAAAAAATTACAGCTTTTTCCACGTACCTTTCGGAACTCAAAAAATGGAATAAGGCATGTAACCTGACCGGAATACGCAACGATGAAGATATTGTTATCAAACACTTCCTCGATTCCCTCCTTTATCTCGGACCAATACCGCAGGGCATTGTCCGGGTTGCGGATATAGGGAGCGGCGCCGGGTTTCCCGGGATACCGATTAAAATTCTCCGGCCTGAGATAGAAATGTACCTGATAGAGCCATCATGGAAAAAGGCCGCTTTTCTCAGACATATAACCCGTCAACTGAAAATCGAGGGAATCAAGATAATCGAAAAACGAATTGAAGAGATAACAGTACTCGCAGAATTAGTGACCCCGGTTGATGTTGTGCTGACAAGGGCATTGTTTGATATAAGCAAATTCATACAAAAAACAGCTCATATTGTGAAACGAGGCGGCATCTTTATTCTTAATAAAGGGCCAAAAGTGCAGGAAGAGCTTAAAAAAGTGGGAGACCTTGAGTATGAACTGCTGACGATTCCACTGCCTCAAACTGATATTATGCGCTCTATAGTCATCGTTAAAAGTGGAGAGATTCGGTGAATGGTTAATCCTGCTTAATCTTGCCGCAGCAGTTTGGCAGTCCCTTCAGCTATCACTGTTTCATCTGTTTTTTTTATCGTTGCTGTTGCCTCAATAATCTTCCGGTTTGTTCTCAGCATGGTGGCTTCAACAATTGCCTTCTCTCCGACTAAGAGTGGATTTCTGAACCTGACCGTCATTTCTGCCGTAACCACAGGTAACCCCTGCATAAGAGCTGCCTTGACCATTGCTTCATCGAGGATTGTCGAGATCAGTCCCCCATGGATTATATCCTTGTAACCCTGATGGATTTTTTTGGGTATAAATTCAGTGAATACTTTACCTTCGTGAATAAAAAACCTGAGATGAAGACCGGCGGGATTGTTGTCCCCGCATACAAAGCAGTACTGATCGTCTTCTAATGGGTGTTTCAAAACATTACTTGTTCATCATTTCGAGAAAGTCTTTATTGGCTTTTGTACCCATGAGCTTACCAAGGAGAAATTCCATACTTTCAACCGTGCTGAGAGGAGTAAGAACTTTTCGCAGGATCCACATCTTATTGAGCACATCTTTCTCGACAAGAAGCTCTTCCTTCCTCGTGCCGGAGCCATTAATATCGATGCTCGGGAATATCCTCTTGTCAACAAGTTTTCTGTCAAGATGGAGCTCCATGTTACCGGTTCCCTTGAATTCTTCGAATATGACGTCATCCATTCTGCTGCCGGTATCTACAAGGGCGGTTGCCAAGATGGTGAGACTGCCACCATCTTCGATGTTCCTTGCCGTGCCAAAAAATCTTTTCGGTTTCTGCAGGGCATTTGAATCAAGACCGCCTGAGAGCACTTTTCCGCTTGCAGGGATTATAGAATTATATGCCCGTGCAAGTCTTGTAATACTGTCAAGGAGGATGACAACATTGCGTTTGCTTTCAACAAGGCGCTTTGCCCGTTCAATGACCATTTCTGAAACCTGGCAATGTCTCTGTGGAGGCTCATCAAATGTAGAACTGATAATTTCTGCTGCCGGGACCTGCCTTTTCCAATCCGTCACTTCTTCCGGTCTTTCATCAATCAGCAGGATGATGAGATGAATATCGCGATGATTTTTCTTGCAAGCCTTGGCTATGGACTGAAGGAGCATGGTCTTGCCAGTTCTGGGAGCAGCTACAATCATTCCGCGCTGTCCCATGCCGATCGGTGTTATGAGGTCTATGACCCGTGTTGAATAGTCATTGTTGTCGTATTCAAGCTTTATCCTTTCGGTTGGGTAATAGGGTATCAGATTGTCAAATAACGGCCTGTTGATGTTGTCTTCCGGAGATTCATGGTTGATTGCTTCCACCTTAAGGAGGGCAAAATACCGCTCACTCTCCTTTGGAGGCCTTATCTGTCCGGATACAAGGTCGCCGGTCCTCAGATTAAATCTCCGTATCTGTGACGGCGATACATAAATATCATCAGGTCCGGGCAGATAACTGTAATCAGGTGATCTCAAAAAGCCAAATCCATCGGGAAGGATTTCAAGGACTCCTGCTGAAAAGACATATCCTGTCTTTTCAGTTTGCGCCTGGAGGATTGCGAAAATAAGATCCTGTTTCCTCATGCTGCTGGCACCTTCGACTTGCAACTCCCTTGCGACTTCCGTCAATTCATCGATGGTCTTTTCTTTAAGTTCAGAAATAGGAAGATTATCAGACACGAAATTCTTCTTTGGATTTTCCATTGTTAAACTCCTGTTGGATTTATGTATGCGGTGGTTTTTTATACCCGGAAGGTCTTTGCCTATCCGGGGAGGTTCGTACGATTCATAACGAAGAAAATATCTACTGATACCATACAGGATGACAAATTCATTTGTCAATACCCTGCAGGGGACCGAAAAAATAAAGAAAGAAATTTGTTTTCCCGTTCTATTATTATAAAGACGAGCAAATAGTTACCAATGAAAGGGGGAGAGTGGTGTGCAGGAAATGTTGAAGATTCAGGACCTCTGGGTCTCTATTGATGACCGGCAGGTTTTAAAAGGGGTTAATTTTTCGATGGATTATGGCGAAATCAATGTGTTATTCGGTCCTAACGGCGCCGGTAAAACAACCTTTATGATGACCCTGATGGGGTTCCCGAGGTACAAGATAGAACAGGGAAAGATTTATTTTAAAGGCATGGATATAACGAATCAGGATCTGTATGAGAGGGCGCGGCTTGGACTCGGCATATCCTTTCAGAGACCGCCCACTGTCAGGGGGGTGACCCTGAAAAAAATTATCGATATCATCGCGAATAATGGATCAGATGATGCAGGCATCAAAGAAAAAATTGAACAGCTTAACCTTGCAGGGCACCTGCAGAGAGGATTGAATGACGGCTTTTCCGGTGGGGAGATGAAACGTTCGGAACTTCTCCAGCTCATAGTACAAAGGCCTGAACTCGTCCTCATTGATGAACCGGAATCGGGCGTTGATATAGAAAATATTTCCCTGGTCGGTGAGGCCATAAATTCGCTTCTGGGCAAAGATAAGGTGAAGGATCCAAAACGGGGAGCGATCATTATAACGCATACAGGGTATATCCTGGATTTTGTCAATGCCGATAAGGGATATATCGTCTTTGACGGTGTCTTTGTCTGCAGAGGCAATCCGCGGGATATTCTCTCGGAGATCAAAAGACATGGGTACAGGAGGTGCGCTGAATGCCGGTAAGGAAACCATATTTTTCTGAAATACAGGAAAAGGCAGAGAGAGCAAAGGAAAAGAAAGCAGCCTTTGGACCGGATATAGATCTTTCACGTTACACGAAGCATATTGAGAGAGGAAAAATTGAAAGTCTCGAAAGTTTATCAATGCAGGCCAAAGAGGCTGCTATCATGACAGGCATCAGTTTAGAGGAGGAGCAGAGAGCCGGTTCGTATGTGCAGGTTGATCAATCTGTAGTATATGAGAGCCTGAACAAGGCATATGAGGGGCAGCTCGAAATCATGAGCACGACTGATGCATTAACCAGGTATGACTGGCTCGAAGACTATTTCTGGAAATCGGTTCCGGTTGATCAGGATAAATTTACAGCCCAGGCAGCCCTGAATATGACGCATGGATACTTTATCAGGGTGTTCCCGCATCAAAAACCCCAATACCCGGTTCAGTCATGCCTGTTGGTTGCAGAAAATTATATCAGCCAGAACGTACACAACATTATCATCGTCGAGGAAGGTGCAGAACTGCAGGTAATAACCGGCTGCACGCTTGCGAAAAGTGATGCCGAAGGCATTCATCTGGGGATCTCCGAGTTCTATGTTAAGAGAGGCGGAAAACTCTTTTTCACGATGATCCATAACTGGGCTGAAAACTTTCATGTGCGGCCAAGGACATGGGCTGTTGTCGAAGAAGACGGGGCTTTTGTCAGCAATTATGTTCTTTTGAAGCCGGTTAAGTCCATACAGGCGTTCCCTGTTGCATATCTGAAGGGTGACAGGGCTTCTGCCAAGTTCAATACGGTTGTCTACGGCCTGAAAGATTCTTATATCGATCTTGGATCAAGGATCATCCTCGAAGGAAAAGACACCCGGGGGGAGTCCATTGCGCGGACGATTGCTGCGGACGAAAGCGTTATCTACTCGCGGGGGGATTTGATTGCCAAAACAAAGGACTATTGTTTAGCTCACCTGGACTGTCGTGGCATTGTATTTTCCACCGGAGCACAAATTTATGCCATTCCACAGCTTGTATCAGATGGCGCTATGAAAGCTGAACTTTCACACGAAGCTTCCATTGGTCCGATAGCCGAGGAACAAGTTGAGTATTTAATGTCCAGGGGCATTTCCAGAGAAGATGCTGTTTCCGTTATAACATCCGGTTTTTTGAACCTGGATATTCCCTATATCCCGGAATTTCTCGACAAGAACATCAAAGAAGTTATCCAGGCTACGGGAAAAGAGGCGCTGTAACGGTTGGGGCAAATTGAATTTCGTATTCTGCCCGTGCTAAGATACGTGAACTTCTCCTCAGGTTCTGCGGAAATATACAAAAATGGCTGAGATAATCCCTTTCAAAGGCATACTTTATGACGTTACCAAGGTGCAGATAGAGGATGTTTTGGCTCCTCCATACGATATTATTACTCCTGAATACCGGGAAGCATTATACATGCAAAGCCCGTACAACATTGTGAGAATAGACTTCGGAAAAGAGGAGCCTGCGGACAATGAAGCAAGGAACAAATACACAAGAGCCAGGGAATATCTTGATGCATGGATGAAAGAAGGGGTATTGATTCGGAGTGATAAGCCTTCATTCTATGCCTATGAAATGACCTTCAGGGCAAACGGTGTCAGAAAACGTCTCCTCGGATTCCTTGGCCTTGTGAAACTCGAAGAGTTAGGAAAAGGAAGCGTTTATCCCCACGAGTGCACCCATTCCAAGCCAAAACAGGACAGGTTGAGCCTCATGAGGTCATGCAATGCTAATGTAAGCCCGATTTTCTCCCTCTACAAGAGTTCCGGTGGACGGATAGCACATATCCTTTCGAATACATCCATCACAAAACCATATATTACAGCGGAGGACATTTCCGGAGACCTACACCGGCTCTGGCAGATTGATAATGAAGAGGAAATTGAGTCTATCAAACAAGAACTTGGAGACAAAGCAATATTTATTGCTGACGGGCATCACAGATATGAAACTGCTTTGGAATTTTACCGGGAAGGGTCAGCCCAAGCGATGTCTACAAGTGCCAAACCCTTTGATCATGTCCTTATGTTTCTCTCAAACATGCTCGATGAAGGATTAACAATACTCCCGACACACAGGCTTTTAAAGACCATACCTGAGGATATAGACAGTATCCTTGCACGGTATTTTGAGATTGAGACAGTTGCGGAAGATTTTGATATCAGAAAAATATTATCCGGGAAAAGGCTTGCATGCGGCTTTTTCCGGAAGGGGAGCACTACATGGCAAATCCTTACATACAGAAATGCCAACATATCCGAAATCAATCATGACCTGAGAGAGATAGATGTGATTATTCTCCACGAACTGGTGCTGAAGAAGATATCTGATACAACCGAAATTGGCTATGAGATGGATGTGAGAAGAGCTCTTGACAAAGTGAACAACGGAGAGTTCAGCGCAGCGTTTTTCCTGAATCCAACGAGGGTTGAGGATGTTGAGAAGGCAGCGCTGTCTTTCGTAAGAATGCCGCCTAAATCGACGTATTTCTACCCGAAACTGTTAACGGGTCTCGTGATAAATAAATGGTAAGGTTGAGGGGAAATCTTTCCCTATAAGAGAAACATTGGAAATTATCAAATACATGAAATCAAAATAGGAGGTTTGTATGGGAGTTCGTGTGGCAATTAATGGCTTTGGCAGAATAGGAAGAAATTTTCTGAGAACGAGTTGGGCATATAATGAATTTGAGATTGTTGCGCTGAATGATCTCACAGATGCGAAGACCCTTGCACACATACTGAAATATGATTCTGTCCATGGTATTTTCCGCGCTGATGTCAGGGCAGGAAACGGGGCTATTCATGTTGATGGAAAAGAGCTAAAAGTCTTTGCTGTGACTGAACCTGAGAAACTTCCATGGAAAGACCTCGGGGTGGATGTTGTCGTCGAGTCTACCGGGAGATTTGTAGACCGGTTGTCAGCAGCAAAACATTTGGATGCCGGGGCTCAATGGGTCATCATTTCCGCACCTGCAAAAGAACCGGATGCAACGATATGCATGGGTGTGAATGAGGAAATATTCGACCCGGCAAAGCACAAGATTATTTCGAATGCTTCGTGTACAACCAACTGTCTTGCTCCTGTCGCAAAAGTACTTCATAATGAATTCGGTATTACGAGGGGTCTTATGACAACAATACATTCGTATACAAATGACCAGAGGATCCTCGACCTTCCGCACAAAGACCTGAGAAGGGCACGGGCAGCAGCCTTGAATATGATTCCAACGACAACCGGTGCTGCAAAGGCAGTGGGGCTGGTCCTGCCGGACTTGAAAGGCAAATTGAACGGAATGTCAATCCGGGTGCCGACTCCCAATGTATCTGTTGTCGACCTTGTCGCAGAGCTTGGGAAGGAAGTTACAGCAGAAGAGGTCAATACTGCTCTGAAAAAAGCTTCCGAAGGTCCTATGAAAGGAATCCTCCAGTATTCGGAGGAGCCGCTCGTGTCGAGTGATTTTAATGGAAACCCGCATTCTTCCATTGTGGACGCCACGCT
>JALHSV010000472.1 GCA_022865525.1 Thermodesulfovibrionales bacterium | reverse complement strand
GCACTTGTCGTTGCCGAGAAAACTGCTGATTTCATCACAGGGTTCAGCATTGCTGCTGACTCTATTGATTCGGGCAGGGCATTGAAAAAACTTGAAGAAGTAAAGAGGGTGAGCAATGCCCTCTGATTTACGGTTTGCGCAGGATACAGGAGGGGGATTTGGTAGTTAGGGTAGGTGTTATTGGTGTCGGGTATCTTGGACAACACCACGCGAGGATATATTCGGAAATAGAAGAGGCGGAGCTTATTGGTGTTGCAGATATTCACAGGGAAAAGGCAGAAACAATCGCGGGGAAGTACCACTGTAAGGCAATGTATGATTACAGAGATATGCTCGATAACGTTGATGTGCTGAGTATTGTCACCCCTACAACAACACATTATCCCATAGCCCTCGATTGCCTGAAGTCGGGCAAAGATATCCTTATAGAGAAACCGATAACTGTTACTGTTGAAGAGGCCGATCACCTGATACGGGAATCAGAGAATTCCGGCTGTATTATTCAGGTCGGACATCTTGAACGGTATAATCCTGCTATTCTTGCAGCAACAGATTTTTTTAAAGCGCCGGTCTTTATTGAATCAGAAAGGCTGTCACCCTTTCTGGGGAGAGGAACAGATGTTGATGTCACTCTCGATCTCATGATCCATGATATTGATATCATTTTGAGTCTGATCGATAAGCCGGTAAAGGAGATAAGGGCAGTGGGCGCTAAGGTGCTGAGCGATAAACTTGATGTCGCGAAGGCCTGGATTGAATTCGAAAATGGCTGTACTGCCCTCGCAACGGTCAGCCGTCTGTCCCCGGAAAAGCAGAGAAGGCTCAAGGTATCCCAGGAAGATTCCTATATAACGATCGATTACCAGAACTCGGAGATAAAGCGGTATTTCAAGAATGAAAAAGGTATATCCTTTGATATTATCAAACCGGAGAAAAAGGAGCCCCTCAAAGAGGAGCTGAAGGATTTTATCCACTGCGTACAGGAGCGAAAGAAACCGCGGGTTTCAGCTATCGAAGGAAGGAATGCGCTGAAGGTGGTCATGGAGATCACTGAGAAAATCAAGCTTTAAAGGATATTCTATGGTTCCAATGGTTGATTTAAAGAGACAATTTCAGGAAATCAAAGGTGAGATAATTCATATTCTGACCGAAATTCTTGAGAGTAGTCATTACGTACTCGGCCCCAAAGTATCTGCATTTGAAAAAAAGGTGGCTGAGTTTCATGGATTGAGAGAGGCGATAGGCGTTGCATCAGGGACAGATGCCCTCCATCTTGCCATTGATGCCCTGGGAATTGGTGAAGGAGATGAAGTCATCACAACCCCTTTTACGTTCTTTGCCACAGCAGAGGCCATCCTTTACACGGGCGCCACACCGGTTTTTGTCGATGTCCAACCCGATACGCTGAATATCGATCCGGAACAGATACCTGCGCATGTTACGTCAAGGACAAAGGCGATTTTGCCCGTACATCTCTTCGGGCATCCCTGTGATATGAACAAGATTCTGAGGATAGCGAAAAAGCACAGGCTGAAAGTGATCGAAGATTGCGCACAGGCCTTTGGTGCCAGGTTAAACAGCCGGACAGTCGGAAGTATCGGCGATGCAGGTTGTTTCAGTTTTTATCCCAGCAAAAACCTCGGCGGATATGGTGACGGCGGCATGATAACAATAAATAACCCCCGGTTATCGGCTTTGATACGGGAACTGAGGAACCATGGCGCAAGAGGTTCTTACCGGCACAAAAGGGTCGGTTATAACAGCAGGCTGGACGAGCTACAGGCAGGGATTCTGCTCGTAAAATTCAAGTATATCGATGACTATAACAAGCAGAGAAGGCGGAAAGCTCATTTGTATAACACCCTCCTGCGTAATACGGTACAGTGCCCTGTTGAAAAGGAAGGTGCCTATCACGTTTATCATCAGTACACGATCACAAGCCGGAAGAGAGACAGGATACGGCAGACATTAAAAGAAAACGGGATATCTTCAGTAGTTTACTATCCTGTTCCATTACATCTGCAGGAGGCAATGAAATTCTTAGGATACCGTAAGGGAGACTTTCCCGTAGCAGAGAAAGCAGCCCGGGAAGTGCTCTCTTTGCCGATGTTTCCGGAGCTTGAAGAGTCTGCAATAGAGAAGATCGCCGGAATAATCAAGAACATTGTCTGATTGAACTATGATAGTATCCCCGCCTCATTATTGTTTCGGGCAATAATCAATGATTACCGTTATGATTCTCGCAGGTGAGAGCTCCGGTGAATTGTACGGCTCGCTCCTCGCAAGAGCATTAAAGAAAAAATGGCCGGATGTCCATATTATTGGTATGGGAGGAAGCAGGATGCGGGAGGCAGGGGTGGAACTCATCGCTCATATATCCGATGCCTTTGGACTCCTTGAGGCGGTGTCCTCGCTGAGCAAAATCAAAACCGCATTGAAAAATGCCCGTGAAGCATTAAGAAAATTCAGGCCTCAGGTTCTTATCCCAATTGATTATCCTGATTTCAATCTGAAAGTTGCTGCGATGGCAAAACCCCTTGGCGTCAAAATCCTCTATTATGTCAGTCCGCAAGTGTGGGCGTGGCGCAAAGGCAGGATAAGAAAGATTGCCGGCCTGGTGGACAGAATGACGGTTATTCTGCCATTCGAGGAGAAGATATATACGGATGTTGGTGTGGAATGTGAATTTGTAGGCCATCCCGTTCTTGAGGAGATAGAGGAAGTATTAAAGTCGGCATTCGGTGGTCAACAGTCAACAGTCAGCGATAAGACTTCTTTCGGATTACCAAATATCACGATAAATCCTGAACTTAAGGCACACTTTAAGAATATCCTTGGTCTTAATCCCCAGCAACCTCTTTTATCTATTCTCCCCGGCAGCAGGCCAAGTGAACTGAACAGACACTTTCCTTTGCTTGTTGATATGATACGACAATTCAAGCGTGATCCTGAGATAGCATCAGCCGGGCACTATCAGTTCTGCATTCCGCTTGCCCCCAACACAGATGAGGAGAAATATAAACCCTATCTTGAACATCTCCGAAGAGAAGATGTAGTCATCAAGAAGGGTGAATCGGTAAGGGTGCTTGCTGCATCCGACATGGCTGTCGTTGCCTCCGGTACGGCCACCCTTCAGACAGCACTGCTTGAGGTACCGATGGTCGTTATGTATAAACTCTCTCCCCTGACGTATCAGCTTGGAAAAAGAATCGTCAAAGTAAAGTATATATCACTCGTCAATATCCTTTCCGGTGAAGAGGTTGTCCGGGAACTCCTCCAGGAAAGCGCCAATCCTGTTGAGATCGTAAAAGAATTGAAAAAGATCACGTTTGATAAACGGCATAGAGAAAACATGATCACGGCATTCAGGATGATTAAAGGGCAGTTTGCTGACAAAAAACCATCAGAGAGGGTTGCAGAGATCGTGATGGAGATGGCCGGCAGAAGGTAAGGTTGGGCTGCTAAAAGATTTTGTCACCCCGAATTTATTTCAGGGTCTTATGTTCAATCACCTGTTGGGAGATGCTGAAACAAGTTCAGCATGACAAATCAGGAAGTTAAGCTTTTTTTCAACAGTAATGTAACTATGGAAATTCTATCTGTAAAATATGATGTATAGAATCTGTCATTCCGGCTTGGCCGGAATCTTTCTTCGAAACAATCCCCTTTATTACGGGGAAATCAGAAGGATTCCCGACAAGCGGGAATGACAACCATTGGAACAGAATTCGCTCTGAACGGACACTGAATCATGTACTTTATTTATAGTCTTCTATACATCGTTGCCCTGATTTGTATCCTGCCTTTTGAGTATTTTAAAAGGCCGAGGGAGATTCGAAGGAGATGGCTCAGAGAAAAATGTGGATTCTTTGATCCGTCCTTTATTCTTCGTCCTTCATCCCGCATCTGGGTTCATGCCGTATCGGTCGGTGAGGTGATGGCTGCCTTACCGCTCCTCGGCAGATTGAAAACAGAATATCCTGCTCAGGGCATAATCCTGTCAACCATAACTGATACCGGTCAGAAGGTTGCAATGGAAAAATCGCCGGCAGGGACAGATATTTTTTATCTCCCATTCGATATCCCCTTTATCCTGAAATCAGTTGTGAGAAAGATGAAACCCGAGCTTCTCATCATCATCGAGACAGAGTTATGGCCTAATTTGCTCAGGGTGTTCAAGGAAAACGGCATTCCGGTTATCCTGCTCAATGGAAGAATCTCCAAAAAATCATTTCACGGATATAAAAAGATATCTTTCTTCATGAGGAAAGTTCTTTCCTCTGTGGATTCCTTTGGAATGCAGAATGAGGAATATGCCGAACGATTGAGAAGTCTTGAAGTCGACAGCAGGAAAATACATATAGTGGGCAGTTTTAAGTTTGATGCAAATCCATCTACACATATTCCCCGGTGGGCTTCGTTTATAAGCAGCCCGGTTATTGTCGCAGGCAGCACCCATGAAGGGGAAGATGAACTGATGGCATCGGTGTATACTGATCTCAAGAAAGATTTTCCTGACCTCAATCTCATTATTGCACCGAGACATCCTGAGAGGTTTGTACGCGTTGAAAATATGCTCAGATCGAAAGGGATACAATTCCTGAAACGCTCGGAACTTCCCGGAGGTCAGAAAACGGACGCAATACATGGTACAATCATTCTTCTTGACAGTGTCGGTGAACTGGCGGCAGTTTATGGCATATCCACAATTGCAATCATCGGAAAAAGCTTTAGAGGGCACGGAGGCCAGAATCCCCTTGAGCCGGCATACTGGGGTACCCCTATAATATGCGGTCCCCACATGGAGAATTTCCCGGTGATTCAGGATTTCTATAAGGAAGGGGCGGCGATGCATGTGAATGAGGAAGGGCTTTCCCATACATTGAGAGAGCTGCTTCTATCTCCTGAAAAGGCAAAAGAAATCGGCATAAAGGCCCAAAAGATATACCAAAAGAATTCAGGTGCTGTTGAAAGGGCAATGAAGATTATTGAACAATATAGAAACGTGTCATTATGAAATATTTCAGGAAACTGAAGGATTATATAGTCAGACTCAGCAAGAAAGGGCTGTCGCCGCATGAGATAGCTCTTGGCGTTGCTGTGGGTATTTTTGTCGCTTTTATTCCGCTGTTCGGTACTCATACCATAATGGCAATCGCACTGGCATCACTCTTAAGGGTTAATACACTGATCGTACTGCTCGGCACACAGATATCAAACCCCTTAACGTTACCGTTCCAGCTTTTTATCAGCGCCGAGGTGGGAAGTGTGATTCTGAACGGAAAGTTCCTCGAGATCAAATTCTCGCATGAATTAAGCTATCTTCTCGGCCATTATTTACTGCCGATCATTGTCGGCGGCCTCATCCTTGGGATTGTTGGATCGGGTTTATCCTACCTTCTGGTTAAAGGGTTTTTCTATATAAAGCAAAATGACACCGCTTGAGCTTCTCTATTATGCAGGTTATTCGATCCACAAGTGGCATGGTACAAAGATCCGGGAAATACTGCCCAATAAGGTTATCAGTATCGGGAACATAACGCTTGGTGGCACCGGAAAAACACCTGCGGCCATGGCCTTAGCCAGGAAGGCTGTAACGATGGGGTTTCAACCGTGCATCCTCACGAGAGGCTATAAGGGAAAGGCTGAGGGCCCCTGTTTTGTGAGCAGAGGGGATGGCCCGATGATTGATGTATATCAGGCAGGGGATGAAGCGATGCTCATGGCCGAGACATTACCTGGTGTTCCGATAGTCAAAGGAAAGAACAGATACAAGGCGGGAATCTTTGCAATCACAAATCTCCGGTCTCCAGTCTC
>JALHSV010000471.1 GCA_022865525.1 Thermodesulfovibrionales bacterium | reverse complement strand
TTTCCCGGTTGTGCGCGGCGTGAGCGTGGATGTGCTCCAGCGCGAAACGCCGGCCTGGCTGGCCGAACAGCATGCGCTGAAAACCGACATCGTGGAGATGGAGTTGTTTCCCCTGCGCTGCTTCCTGGGCCGGCCCTTCCATGCCCTGGTGGTTCTTAGCGACCGCGTGGAGGAAAAAGGGATCAGCCCTTTCCGCGAAAAGGCAAAATTCAACTCAGAATTCAGCCGCGCCTTTCAAGCCATAACGAGGTACATCAACCATGAATAAAGTCATTCTGAAAAAACTATCGATTCTATGGCAAAACAGTCAAAATAATATTCGAGTTAATCACAGGTAATATTGAAATCGCGACATCTATTAAAATTTCAGGTAATTATCCTCACAATGTTCTCATAAGAAAAATCGTTTTACAATTTGTCAACAACAAGAAGATTAAAAATTTCTTACCAACTCACGATAGTAATCAGGGCGATTATTTAAAATCTTCATTATTTCTTTCCTATTAATAATCCTGCATACGGAATACTTATGAATTTATTAGGATCTAAGCCTAATAATTCTATAATTTCTTTATTTTCTTTTAATGCTTCTTCAATAGATATTTGACTAGTTAATGTTTCCAGCTCTATAAAATTGCCTAGATTGTCAACTGTATCCAGATGAATTCTAGTATTTTTGTAATGCCAGTAACTCCTAAATTTACTGACAATTACAATTTCTTTAAGCACATGTTTAAGAACATTTTTTATATTCCCATCCACATTGCAAAGGTAATATTCTGATTCCCGTGGGCCGGAATTAGAAGACGCTCGTCTATAAGAAACCAAACAATCAGATTGAGACGCTTCGGATCTAAGTTTCAGCCAACTATCTTTTTCAGGAACCTCATAAAATATATCAGTTTGAATTCTATTCCATGGGTTAGAAGCATTGACTGATTTCAATCTCTTAATAATTTCTTCTTTATCTAGAAGAGGTGATTTTATTTCAATATTTTTCATAACTACTTAGTGTAGGTGGTTTTCAATGTTTTTTCTTCTGCAAATCTTTTGATTGCTAAGTCAATTAGCTCAGAAATCAACTGGGTGTAAGGCTTGCCACTTGCTTCCCAGAGTTTTGGATACATACTAATGGCAGTAAAGCCTGGAATTGTGTTCAATTCATTAACAACCAATTCTTTATTGGGTTTCATGAAAAAATCAACTCGGGCCATGCCTTCGCTACACAACGTCTTGAAAACTTTGATTGCCATTTTCTGCACTTCTACAATCTTGGTCAATGTCAGTTTCGCGGGGATCTCCAAAACAGCACCTTTTTCGTCAATGTATTTGGCTTCGTATGAGTAGAATTCATGATATGCAGTATTGCTGATCACTTCTCCTGGAATAGAGGCGATCGGTTCTTCGTTGCCAAGAACCGAGCACTCAATTTCCCTTCCGGAAATGTTTTCTTCAATAATGATTTTACGGTCAAATTTAAATGCGTCATCGATTGCCTTGAAAAAATCCTGCTTGTTTTTTACTTTACTGATTCCGACTGAAGAACCTAAATTTGCGGGTTTTACGAAAAATGGTAATCCAAGTTTCTCGGTTATCGCTACAAAATCGATGGTAGTTTTTTGATTCCACGTAAAAGTGACGAAATCAGCGATAGGGATGTTCGCATCTCGTAGAAGTCGCTTCATTACATCTTTATCCATGCCGACCGCAGAACCTAGAACTCCCGCTCCAATGAATGGGACATTGGCGAGTTTTAGCAAGCCCTGAATAGAGCCATCTTCACCATAAGGTCCGTGCAGAACCGGAAAAACCACATCGACCTTGCCAATATTCTGTTGTGAATCAATCGTCATTATCTGGTTTTTATGTGCACCGGGAACCAACAACAACTCTTTATTCGTTTTATTTAGTGCAATTAGTCTGGGGTTATTTCTATTTTTAAGAAAGTGCTCGGTATCATTGAGATGCCATATCCCTTCCTTGTCAATGCCGATTAATACAGGCTCAAACCTTTTTTTATCCAAAGCCGCAATTACACTTTTTGCAGATTGCAATGACACTTCATGTTCAGCTGATTTTCCTCCGAAAAGGATAGCGACTCTTAGTTTCTTCCCTTTTTTCATCCTCTGTTTCTTCCTTCTACCTGTTCTTTTTAGCAAAAGTTATTTCTCTGAAATTCAAGCGTTATAACTTCAACTAATTGTTAAGTATACGATAGATGCCAAATGTTTTCAATTTGCTAAAGGCTGGTAAATCATTATCATGGCACATATTCAATGCAGTACGCAGGATCATCGCTGCAGAACTCAGTGATTTATTGAAAGCGAGACAACCTGCAGGTTGAGTGAAATGGAAAGGATACGAGTATGTGAGTGAACAAAAAAAAATAGCAGATAGAAAAATCTCTCTTTTCTCGCGGAAAAATCAAAAGTTTAATCCAAATTTCACCCATTCCCCTTTTGTTGAACTTTTATATTTGATTCTTAACTGGATATTGTTATTTTAATAAATTTTATTCTGTACATAACTTGATTATTGAATTGAAATTTAATTAGATCCAAAGGGTTGTGGGAAGCTCGAAGAGCTTTCCATAACCCTGTCTTTTCCACATTCCAGCGCCCGCCATTTTGTTCATGCTGTTGTTAACACCTCCTCTTCGATGACTTCATTAAAGCGCTCCATACTCATGTACATGCGGGTTCCCCAACGGGTGCCCGCCACATGCCGTAATCGAGCTGCCACCAACATCAATGCCGATTCGCCATCAGGGAAGCTCCCCACCACCCTGGTCCGCCGGCGGATCTCCCTCATGATCCGCTCCAGCGGGTTGTTCGTGCGCAGATGCCGCCAGTGCGTCTGCGGGAAGTGATAATAACTTAAGGTCTCATGGGCTCCTTCCCGGACCATCTTGGCTGCCTTGGCCAGCTTTATCTTCTCCAGCTTGCTGGCCACCGCCTTGATCTTATCCTCGGCCGCTTTCCGGTCTTCCTGGGCGTGGATCGCCTTGAGCATTGCCGCTACAGCCATGATCTTGCCACGTGGTACAACAGTGAACACATTCCGGTAAAAATGGACCGCGCACCGCTGCCACTGAGCTTCTGGATACACTTCTCCCAAGGCCTCCACCAACCCCAGACACTTGTCCGAAACCGCCAGCTCAATGCCGTTTAAACCCCTCGTCTTCATATGGCGCAGAAACGAAAGCCAGCTCTCCTTGTCTTCCTTGGCGCCTTCCACGACTCCCAGAACATCCCTGAAACCATATGCATCAACCCCGATGCAAACCAGCACCGACAGGTTCCTTACTTCCCCGCACCAGCTCCGCTTCAGCCATATGCCGTCCAGGTACACATAGCGATGCCTGCCTTCGATGGGTCGGTTGCGCCACTCGTTGATCCGCCCATACACCTTCTTGTTCAGGTTGCTGACTGTACCGGGGCTGACTCGCGTTCCCCATAGTGCTTCTGTGATATCTTCCACTCTTCGTACACTGACCCCGGCCAGGTACATCTCGATCAATGCCTCTTCCACCGATGACTCACGGCGACGGTAGCGCTCGATGATGGCGCTCTCGAATGTCAAATGCCGCAGCTTCGGTACCTGTAGCTCAACTTCTCCGGCGGTGACGTGCAGCTTGCGCTTGTAGTGACCGGCACGCGTGTCCTGTCGCTCGGGGTTGCGTTCGTAGCGCTTGGCCTGACACAATTTATCCGCCTCTGCGTCCAGCATGCCGTTTAGCATCTCCTCGACCGTCTGCTTCACCAGGCGATCCACATGCGCATGCACCTCGCCCTCATTGATCTGAACGATCTGGAGCTTGCTCTCTTCCATTTTTACCGCTTCCTTGCTATCCTTCTTCATGGTGGTCCTCCTTGTTTTAGGTTTTTGCCAAACCGGAAGTATAACTTACTTCCAAAGCTTGGAGGACTACCTCTCCTTCCAAATGTGCGAAAAATATTTTACGTTATCCCTTTCTATACGGCACTATGCATATCAATTTACCCACACTCTTACGCGATGAGCCCTTTTTCATTCGTCCTCCCCAACATTCAACCTGTCCGGAATTATAGCAAAAAGATATTTTTGGGGGAAACTAACTAAACTTAAATAATTCTACAAATATTTTTTTTCTTTTTCTTCTACTTCTTCTACGAAATTTCCATAACCGACATTCCGCTTGGCCCCGATCCCAAAATCAATAATGATCTGTTTGAAAATATTTTTAATTTGATCAGGACTGAGAAGGTTATTACTATTCGTTTTTAATATAAATTGGAATTTGAAAATAACTCCGGAAGCCACTTTGAGAAACCTTATGGGGACTGGTTCCTCAAAAATGCTTTTATGATGGGTAATATAATCTTCATCAAATATTTTTGATTTCAATTTTGATTTTTCTAATATTAATTTTGTTTTTTCAGAAATATAGGCATCCAGAAAAATATGATCTTGGTTAAAAAAAGTATTTTCCCAATTTTTGGTAGTGATTAGATCAGAATTCAATTTGTTTATTTTGTAATTTCTATGGTTTACATAACTCAGTTTAGCCTTGCTTATATCATCATCGTCTTGCTTTTTCGGAAAAACGCTCTTCAATATTCCTTTTATCGAGGAACCTGGAATAACCGGCAGCCCGGTCGTATGATCAAAAAAGAAACCCAACTGGAAATCTCCCTTGTTTACCGCCGGATGAGAATAGCCGGCACCGATCAGCAACCCAGGGTATGCCGTTTTCAAAGAAAAGGAATAATGTCCAGCACTTTTTATTAAAAAGTGATCCGGATAACTCCGACCATTTATTGAGGAATGAGCTAGATCATTTGTATGATCATCAAGTCCTAACAGATCGGACAAATTTATTTTATTTAATTCCATCCCATATTCTTCAGAGATATAAAATAAACGGGAGGCATTGGTCGTCATGGTCTCTCCATTTCTTCTTTTTTTATTACTTGAAATGTCCTCATGGCAAACTTGCAGGCGATCGCAGCCTCGGCGATACGATTTTTCCAATTGCGATAGGAAACTGCATCATTTTTACATTGCGTCGTGATTTCTAGTAATGATTTATTCCTGCTTCCGCTGTCGACAAGCTTTATTTTTTCGTGAGCAAGAATATCGAACAAAATTGGAATTATTTTATTTCGTTTATTGTTTTTATCTTTCAATTCGTAAAATTCCAGGACTTTTAGTAAAGTCGATTGAGAAACTGACGGCAGGAAAGATGAGATATATCCATGATAGATGTTCTCGACACCTTTCCCTGCGATATATATCTCACTTTTTTCGATTATTTCCATAGCCAAAGGGATCATTGTTTTAATATTTTTCTCAATCATTTTGATTATCCAGCCGAATGAATTCTTGATATATTGACCAATCCATAGCCGATCGAAGCGTTGGCGCCAATTTGCACCAGATTGCTTGTCATTTTTTCTGTAAACTCATTGAATTCATTTTCAATTGCTTCTTCAGACCCAACCCAGAAATATAATCTTGTCAAGCGTGGGAGAATTTCTTCATAAAAAAGGTTCTCGCTTTTTCCATCGGCGCCGATGCAATTGCGGGCAATGACCGGGATGCGATGTTCACAGATATCCTGGAAGCTCTCATCACTAAAAATTGCCAGATTGGCAAAAGGGAAAGAATGATTTTTAATCAGATAGTCTTTTAAATCGTCATCCATTTTTAATTCATTATTTTCTTTCCCGACAAATTCCTCAATTTCAAGGCCGGAAAAATTCTCGAATACATAGAAATCTGAATTTTTAAATTTCTCGTTAATTTCGAGCCAAGCAATTATTTTGTCAATTTTATCAATATCTGACCGGGCAATTGTTTTGTCAATTTTTTCAATGTCCGATTGGCCGAATCTTTTCAGATCAAGAAAATAATCTTTTAAAATGTTGAATGAAGTGCTTAGAAAATACACTTTCTGCGAAGCCCTTAGCGGGAGGAATAAAAGCCGGGCTTCTAAAAACCGAGCTCGCCCCGGAGTTGTTCTTTTCTCCGGCTGATCCTCATTGTTTTTTTCACTTCCCGCAAATTCTTCACCAAAAATTGTCTGTGAATCAATATTATGTTCTCTGCAAAAATCCTTCAAGGAACCTTTCAAGCTGGAAGAATTGATGACCGGTGTCATTTTTACCGGGTCGCGCTGGATCATGTTGTCCACACCGCTCATTTGTTCTTCTCCGGACCCTACGTGCATATTGGTCAAGGTCTCGATCATGAATGACTGGTATTGGTACATACTAAAACCCCCTCGCGGCTTGAATCGCCCAATTCAGGCCGATTTTATTTGGAATTTTGTAAAGAGATCCATTTAAACTGATCGAGTTTCCCGGAAACAAGATGGAACCGGCCGGGAGTGCACGAAAGGAACCACTGGCCCCGCCGGGAAAAATCCTTGTGGAAAGGGGATACAGATCAGGGATCATGGCATGCTCGATGCCGTCAATGAAGCCAGCGGCGACGAAATTTGATATTAAAACAACTTTCTTTTTCTCATCATATGATTTTTTCTCGCCAAAAAAATCCCCGGAATCATCCGCCCGTAAAAATCGGGAAACAAGGGGATGATTTTTAATCCCGGGGATCTCATCCGCCTCATGAACTTCCAGACGGAAGAGCGAGGATTCCCCGCCGAAGCTGATATCTTGCTTTTCTAGAACACAGTATTCAGCAAAGTGGACAATCACCCCAAAAGCGTAATCACCGGTAAATCGATAATCGGTTTTAACATAAAATGCTTCATTAACGGTTTGCCGTTCTTTTCTGGCTATTCCTTTGCTTTTTCTTTTTTTGAAAATGTCCTCTGCTTTAAGATATGAGTCGTTTGGAACATTGGAATGCAGCAAATATGCTTGCCAAAAATCAAGGCCTCCAAAAATATCACTGTTTCCTTTTTTGTGATCCCGGTCAGAGATAACTGCAGTTGATTTATCCTGATTTCGAACAAACGTTTTGACTCCAGTCCTTGATTTATATTCAACATAGCGGATTTGCCCGTCAATTAACTGCGCGTCCCATGGCGCCTGAAATAGAAAGTCGGCAGCTTCCTTGCCATTTTTTATTACAAGGAATACCGGAGATATTCTATTTATAATACCGAAGTTATCATCATCTTCATCGATTCCGTTCATCTTTGAAGTTCCGGTCAAGGCATGTATTTTATCCATATCATTTTCAAAATCAGGATAATTAAATCCGTTTAAGAGCTTATTCTGTTTGAGCAGGGTTGAACGCAGGCAGCCGAGTATCCCGGTTTGCTGCGGGAAACGGTTGGAGACGACATGGAAGCCTTCTTTGAAGGAAAGATACGAACCGAAAAAATAAGATCCCAGAGGAGTGAAAGTGATCAAATATGGGCGGCTCATTCCTTTTCTCCCCTGATGAATTTGATGAATTTCAAGTATCTTAAAAAAGATTCAATCTTATCCCTTCTGCTTTTCACGCCTTCGTCAAAATTTCCATGTTCATTTGACAGTGTCTCGACCATCAATTTAAACACTTTGACGATCCCGTTTTTTTTATCATTTAATTCAAATTGGGAATCAAAATTGTTTTTAAAAAAAGCTTCCAGACGCTTTGGATCAGGAATATGCGACAGCAAATCGACAAATCTTGAAAGATTGTGATGCAGGCCGTATGGGAATTCGGCTCCTTTTGTTAATGCTTCTTGTAAAAGCTGGTTAAAACTGCTCAATTCATTCGAATCGAATTTGAAATTTAGCGGGGTTTGCTGACCGGCATGTTGCGTCAATTGCAGCGCCAGGGCGTTTTTATCTTCCATTTTCTTGGCGGTTTTCAATTGTTGGCGAGCTTCATCCAATGCGCTTGCCAATGGGGATTTAAAATAAAAAATATTGATCCCGACAGATATTGTGAATTTTTTATCGGATAATTTGTCTTTAGGTAAATTCGTGATATTTTTATCGGATAATTTATCTTGATATAAATTAGAAAGCTCAATCGCAAAATCAATCACTGTCTGGATATTCGCTTTTTCACTGTATGCCAAAGGAAAAAAAGCCAGCAGATCGTCGCCGCCGCAATATACCAGTTTTCCGTGATATTCCGAAACTTTTCCAGCTATTTCCCTTGAAAAATCACTCAGTTTTTTTGACAACTCAAACGTTCCGTATTCGGCAACAGCTTTTCCCAAGTCATCCCCATCTGCCTGAACGATGGCCATATACCTATGATAAGGCTTGATTTGCAGTTCATTTTTTTTAAGTATTTCAAGAAATTCTTTGTCATTGAAATCAATCTCATCTGTTTTTTCAATATATGCTTTAAAATATGGGTTGTTTTCAAGACGATCAAAAATATCTTTGGCTGAAATTTCCGCAGTCGAGGGATATTTTCCTTGCTTGCCGCTATTCGGGATACCTAACTTATTTCGAACTTCCAAGCTATCTTGACTGAATAGCTTGAGCAGGCAAAGTGGGCAAAGGTTTTGCTTTGTTGCATCAGGGTATGGGACTTTTTCAAAAATTCCAGGCAAACGCCGGCATTGCTGGCATGTTGGCGTGAGCTTGCCAAGCGAAAAGGATCTGTTCTCCTCCATGGAATCCAGGAGTGCTTTGATCTCGCCGACGGCAAATGTTGAAGCATCAAGCAGAGATTCATTGCTTTCAGTAATTTTTATGGCACTGGCGGGAATAGCCAGAAAATTGGTTCGCAAGTAGTCAGACAGAATATCTTTTATACTTTTAGAATCGATATTATTACAACCTTTCATCGTCGCCAATGATTTTATCAAACCAGCGAAGTAATCCAGATTCTCCTCGTTGGCTTTTTTTATGGATTCATAAACCTCTTCATATTCCAATTCGGATGAAAGGATGAACCGGTCTGGAAAAAATCCAATGCGATTAATTTCAGTGTTCTCTTTACTAGTATCAGCGTTAACTTTTTCAAAGTACGGAATTATAAATTGAATTTTCTTGTTTTTCCCCAACTCCAAACAAAGGCACTCCATATACCAGGAAAAAAAGTAGGAACCGAACCAGAGTTCCCGTGTCTTTTTCGCACTAGACAATACTTCAACAATCGGGCCAATGGTAAATCCAGCATAAGAAAGGATATTTTTACGCTCAATCATTTAAGCACCCGATCGTATTTTTAATGTTATTCAATTCTGATTCGGTTCGAGTAATGATATTGTTTTTTTTCGAGGAAATGAAACTTATATTATTTAATTCTTTTAGGGCGTATCCCAAAAAATCATCTAAGTCGAATTGATCTGGAATTTTTAACGTTATTTTATTTTCATTTGATGCTATTTCGAATTCTTTATTTAAGATGTCTTTATAAAAGTCTGTCCCCATAAAATACACATATGCATGGTTATTCTCTACGAAGACTTTGAAAAAAATTGGGGATGGCACTCTGTCAATTTGTATGCTTTTGGCATTTGATTTTTCATCATTTGTCTTTTTAGCTTTAAATCTTATTGAACGATTATAGGCTTTCCATTCTTGAATATCTGAGACTCCGAGCAGACCCCTGACATACCTTTCATTATTTAATCCTTGGTAGTTTTTTGATGAGTCTTTTATTAACTGTTCTTTAATTATCTTTTTTTCCCAAGATATTCCTTTTTTATCGAAATATTTAAAAAGTAAGGATTTGTGATAAATTGGAAATCTGACACCAATTTCGTTTAACATTTTAACAATATTATTTTTAAGCTCCAAATTGGTAATGTTTTTTAAATTTAATTGAGGCTTTCCTTCTATTATTTCATTCACATTATTATTCCTTATTTGATCATACAAAATGCTATTCCCTTTTATTTTGTCCTTCTCTGGTTCTGTAAGATTGACTGGTAAATTGATTCCTGATTTCAACAGACTGTAAAAAACTTTTATTGAAAAAAACAAGTCATTCGTATCACATGACCAAAAAAAAATCTTTCTCGTCTTATTTAAACCCTTTAACTTATCTTCAAATTCCTTTCTTTTCATATTTAAAGGTAAGAAACAACCATAACCCTTGTTATTGCGAGTTCCAAAATTCTCTAGAACAAGAAATTCATCAATACTTTCAGTGATTTTATCTTTTAATTCATTATCAAAGTAAGTGAAAAAAATTAATTTGATATTTCCATATCTTATACCATATTTTTTATCTTCATCTCTTATCTGATCGAAATTTCCGAAAAAAGGACCATCCTTCAAATAATCTTTGTTCATTTTATCAATAGCTATTATTTTCAATTTATAGCGTAAAGGTTTATTGGGAAGAGTGTATTTTTTATTAAAATATTTATCGAATTTCGGTTTGAACTCCGATGCCCTCAATGTCGCCCCATCCCGGTCATGTTGAAAATGGATCAAGGGGGTATGCTGTTTCAATTCAAATTCTTTGAAATAATCATTGTTCATCGCTTTCACCTGAAGAAATTTATCCAAATCAAAAAAGTTACAACAAGCAAAAACAATATGGCTGGCAGCCAGACCCCAATTCCCTTAAAGCTTGAGACAAGAGTTTTTTTCCATCTGACTTGACCCGCAGAATGTTTTTGATTGACAGTATCAAAGATTTTAATTGTATAGCTGATTGAGAATACTATGGATAAAATGAATAGTATGATTGTAACCGTAATATATGGCATTCTAGCTGGTACTTGCGTGCCTTTAAAACCCCCATAAAAAATATTCATGAAATAAAGATTCATGCCCCATATGCTGGAAATCAAGGTGATGGGGAAAAATAGGATGCTGATTATGTTTATTACGGTTGAAGTTTTTGAAGCTTGTTTCTGCATTACCAGATTTGTTGATTCGTATAATTGTGATATCTCACTTTTCAGATCCTCGAGTTGATTTTGCAGGTTCATGTTCATTTGAGCCATGCTGTACATTTCAATCCCCTGTTCCTGGGCGGTCACTTCCCTGAACCACATTCGGTTTATGAAACGGATGAAGTTTTCATTCAATGCTGTGACTTCCTCATTAATTTCTTTTTGTACTTGGGAATCCTTATCGTTGGTTTTGACATTTCCGCTAATTTTTGAGACATCACCGGAAAATTTTATAATAGAAGCCCTCTGAGCCAGCAAGATAACGGCAAAGCTTCTGTAAAGGTGATACACATGATTACGAATGACATCTTTCGAAAAAGTTCCTTCATCAGTCAGGCAAACCAGGCTGCAACGCGAAAGTCCAAAAATTGAACCTTCACTCTGATCGGTGCTCACCCAGCGGTCATATGTCGTTTGCTTGATCAAATTTCGTTTCATGAAAGGATTGGGGCAGCATAAAGATTGTCCGTCCACAAAGATATATCGATACCAAAAATCATCTCTTTCAAAGGCTAAAGAACCTTGGTCATGCAATTCGGTTTGCAAGAATCTCATCTTGTCATCATTGCCGTACCAGCAAACGGTGAACATGCGGTCGTCAATAATAGGCTTTATAGAAAAATCACCCTCAGTTAAAAATTGATTCCCCAGAATATGGAGGATATACGGGGCGATCTTAATTTTCCTTTGATCATCATTTTTATTAAAAAACCATTCTTCAGTAAATTCACTGATAGAGTCCGGGAATATTTTTTTTCCTTTATCCAATATATCAATCCTGTCTGCTAAAAACTTTTTTTTCGTTTCCTTGAGCCCTTCTGTTTCAGATATGAACTGAGGATAGACCCGTCTCCCGAAATCATTGATTTTTAAAATATCTTCCGGACTTGCATGTTTGTCATCAGTATTGAGCAAATCAAAGCATAATATCCCTATACTTGTATTAAAAACAAACAAAGAAATTTTATCAATTTTAAGTTTATATTCAGTTTGGTCTTCCAAGGTTATTTTAAATTCATCCCCAAAATATTTCTCAAAACATGCGGTTACGAGATTGGTTTCATTTGTTTCCGGTGTTTCCGGTGTTTCCGGGAAAAAAGCATTGTAGACATGGTCATAAAAGTAGCTTTTTTTATTGTACTCCCAAGCTGAATCATGAAGGGAAAAATACTTTGGTTTCCACTTTTCTGGAAGCAATTTCTTTTTTAAAATATCGATGTTGAGTTTTTGTTTATTGTCTTTCGCTTCGATCACAAACGGGAATAAAAATGAATGAGTCGAGAAAATATTAAGATCATCTTTTTTTGTGGGTGATTCGACCATTTCCATTCAATTACCTCCGAAAAAAAACTCTCTCGCCCGTGGTTCGGTACATTTATATAGGACCCATTATGCCGAAATAGTTTCTTAACACAGCAAAAAATCAATGTCAATCAAGTTGAATTAATTATTTATTTTTGCTAAATTCATAAATCACGTCAAAGAATGGAGAAAAAAATTATATGGATATAGATTCAAAACTCTCTTTATCTCCTCTCCACTGGCACCGGCTCACGGCGGAAATGACCTGGAACAAGCCGGCGACGCTGCTGCGCGGCCATCCGCTATCACTGTTCGAGTCTGTCGTCAAGGCGGTGACCTCCCGGTTGTATGGGCGTGACGACCT